>JAZLJW010000259.1:0-1600 GCA_045597345.1 Treponemataceae bacterium | reverse complement strand
AGGCTTGTCCGAAGTTCATCCATAGCTATTTCAGAACAGGACATATCAACCATCATCATCATGACGAAATTTCCAGAAAGAATTGTCTGACTTATATCAGCAATATTAATTTTCTTTTCAGCAAGGAAGGCACTTACTTTTGCAATGATGCCCACCTGATCTGTACCAACTACTGTTATGATTGCATTATTCATGGTTCAAGTATAAGTAAACAGAGGCTTATCGGCAAGGCATAAAAAAAAGCAGCCCGTTTTGGACTGCTTTTTGTCTGGGACCAGAGGGACTCGAAGGTTACGGACGCATACCTCCTGTATGCGTCCGTAACCCCGCCTCCGTTCGCTGCCGCGCGCGTCCTGCGCGCTCTTCCTCGCACCTGCTCGGCGCTCACTACGGGGGTTCGAGTCCGTCCGCCATCAAATGATTTTCTGTAAATAAAAAAAAGCAGCCCGTTTTGGACTGCTTTTTGTCTGGGACCAGAGGGACTCGAACCCCCTACCTACTGCTTAGAAGGCAGTTGCTCTATCCAGATGAGCTATGATCCCGCATTTTTTTAATGGACGAGTTTTGATTTTGTGGAACAAAACCAAAACATCACGGGGGTACTCCCCCGGTCAATGTAAAAAAATAGCCGTCGGAGGTGACCGACGGCTATGGGCGATGAGGGGATCGAACCCCCGACAACCTGGGTGTAAACCAGGTGCTCTCCCAGCTGAGCTAATCGCCCGGAACGAATACTAAGGTATCAAATAAGTAATTTTTTGTCAATACGATAAAGCCATCAGTCTTGAAACAGACTGACTATTCCCCTTCATCGTCCTGCAGAATCTGCATAATTTCAGGTTTCAGGGATATCAGGGCATCAACAATACACGGTTCGAACTGTTTTCCCTTAAGGTCTTCAATAATCTCGAACGTTTTTTCCATCTCAAAGGCGTCCTTATACAAACGGCGGCTCAAAAGTGCATCAAGTACATCAGCAGCTGCCATGATGCGGCCACACAGCGGAATGTCGTTTCCCTTAATACCCCGCGGATATCCTGTTCCATCCCACTTTTCATGATGATACCATGCCATGTCACTTGCTGTCTTGACGAACTCTTCATCCTCAAGGCCGTGGAACTCCCTCTCAATAAGTTCATGACCTGCCTGAGCATGTTTTTTCATGATATTGTATTCTTCCGGTGTATATTTTCCAGGCTTACACAGAATTGTGTTAGGTACACTGAATTTTCCAATATCATGCAGAGGAGCAGCCTGAATGAACAAATCTATCTTATGAGGGGTAAGTTCATCCTGATAGAATCCCATCTCATACAGACGGTGTGAAATGAGCCGTACATACTGACTTGTACGTTTTACATGAAGTCCGGTTGTCTCATCATTGAACTCAACTGTGTCGGCAAAAGCCTTTATCAGCTTATTCTGGATGTGGGTGACCTGCATGTTTATATCACGCACACGGCTGAATGCCCTGTTCAGCATACGTGAAACTGATATTGTACCTATCAGAACAAATACTGAAACCATGGTATATCCGCCAAGTTCCTTAAAAAAGAATTCTGAACGCGATATGCCATTCACCAGCATTTCTGACATTTCA
>JAZLJW010000258.1:0-3990 GCA_045597345.1 Treponemataceae bacterium | reverse complement strand
TGAAATTGATACAGGTATTGGTGGTGAAATTGCAGTTGCAATCGGATCGCATATCCAGAGTCTTGCACAAAAAAAGCAGATTTTATGTATTACCCATCTTGCCAGCATAGCAGTTTATGCCGATACACAAATGAAAATAGAAAAAACTGTTGATAATAACAGTACTTCTACGAATGTGCGTTGCATTGAAAATGAAGAACGTGTTCAGGAAATTGCCCGTATGCTGTCGGGAGATGCTGGTAGTTCAGCCTCGTTGGAACATGCACGGCAGCTTCTACAGGCACATCACAGGTGAGAGACTCCTATGGCAAAGATTACAGCTGAAAGCAGAGAAGAGTTCAACAAAAAGCAGAAAACCTATAAAGAACTCATTGATAAATCTTTTGAGAAAGAAAAGAATATTCTCAGCTTAATTGAGAAGGACAGTTCCGGAATTGCTTACAAAAAGCTTCTTCTTTCAGAAGAAATGATGTACGTGACAACGCTGTATCTTGCTATTAATTCCCTTTCGGTGCACCTGTTGGGCGTTAACAATACTGATGCACTTAATGAGGCACGGAAAACATTATATAAGTCAATAATTTATCTGGAAGAAATTGTTACGAACATGATCGATGCTCCGTTCAGTGAGTACGAAGATAAGGTAAATGAAATCAGTAACACTCCACTCGAGAAGCGGTATTATCTGATCAGGAAATTGGGTCTGGCAATTACAATGGTAATCGATGCCTATGGTGACAATACAAAGTGGAAGTGGTCATTCGTTGAACTTGAAGGGCGATATGCTACGGTGGCTAAAAATCTGCTGAACATGAAACAGGCAGTAAAAACCTACTTTGAACCACGAGATCCTGATTACGACAATACTGTGTATTATATTCGTCTCATTAAAAAGTTGTTTGACAAAAGTGCAACTGACTATCGTGATAAGTATGAGCTTTCTACTAAGCGGGTTGATGATATCCGTCTTGCAATCAACTATCTGACAGGTCTCCGCCGTCTTGATCTTCTTATTGGAGATAAGGATGAAGCTGAAGAAATCAAGAAAAAAGCTATTGTCTGGAAAACAAAGATGGAAACTGATCAGAAAAAAGGCGTAGCCCGGTAAGCTATTACTGAAATTGATACGTCCCTGCAAAATAATTTACTGAAAATATCTGTAATTTTTTTTATTTATCCGTTATACTTCCTCATTGGCAATATTCATGCTTTCAATTTAGATAGGAGGATAGGATGAAAAAATTTGCTCTTGTTCTTATGGCATTGGTTCTCGTTTGTTCCTTTGCTTTTGCTGGCGGAAAAAAAGAAGCCGCTCCAGCTGACAATCGCGTAACTGTACGCCTTATTACTGACGCTACCGGTATTGATGATAAATCATTCAATGCTGCAGCATGGCGTGGAATTCTTGAATACTACGGTGATACCTGGGAAAACCAGAAAGGCCGTGGTTCTCTGTATGATGTAACTACCTGTCAGACCCAGGATATGTACATTCCAACCCTGAAACAGGCTTCAGATGATGGTTACGATGTAATCATGGTAACCGGTTTCACTTTTGCTGATGCTTTGGGTGAAGTTGCTCCTCTGTATCCGGATCAGAAATACATGATCGTAGACGTTGATTGGGTTGGTCAGCCAAACGTTGTTGAATATGTATATGCTGAAGAACAGGGTTCTTACCTTGTAGGTCTTGCTGCAGCTTATCAGGCTCAGGAAGACGGTATTGAAAATCCTAAATTCGGATTCATCGGTGGTGTACCAGGTGCAACCATTACCAAATTCGAAATGGGTTACATCCAGGGTATTAAAGCTGTATATCCAGATGCTCAGATTGTAGACTTCTATGCTAACGACTGGGGTAAACCAGAACTGGCTAAAGCACAGGCTAAAAACTGGTATGACAGTGGCGTTTACGCAATCTTCTCTGCTGCTGGTGGAACCGGTAACGGAACCATCGCTCAGGCTAAAGAATACCGCATGGCTGGTAAAAACGTATGGTCAATCGGTGTAGACTCTGACCAGTATGCAGAAGGTGTATATGCTGAAGGTAAATCAGCTGTTCTTACCTCAATGGTAAAACGTGTTGAAACCTCTGCTGTTCTGACTCTTACTGCAGTTGAAAAAAATACTTTCAAATCTGGTGTTACCAAACTGGATATGAAAGCAGCTGGTGTTGACTACGCAGCTACCAATGATGAACTTTCTGCTTCTGTAAAAGCTAAAATCGAAGCTGCTAAAGCAGACGTTATGAGCGGAAAAATCAAGGTTATCGGTACTTACAAAGAAGCTCTGGCAGCAGGTGCTGTTCCAGCAGGTCTTGGTGCTATCGACGACTAATTTCTGTTGATGAAAACGGCTGGCCAATACGTGTGTCATGCAGAACATGCTTATTGGTCAGCCCCTTTTTTTTGATGGAGTGGAGGAGTCACGTGGCTGACGCAGTAAAAAACGCAATTGAAATGATTGGCATTACAAAAACATTTCCTGGTGTAGTTGCCAATGATAACGTATCGATTCAGGTACGCGAAAACGAAGTACTTGCTCTCCTTGGTGAAAACGGAGCTGGAAAATCAACTCTTATGTCGATTCTTTTCGGCGCCTATGATCCGGATTGTGGAGATATCCTGATTCGTGGAGAAAAAGTAAAGATTAAGGATCCCAATGCTGCAACTGGTTTGGGAATTGGTATGGTTCATCAGCATTTTAAGCTGGTTCATAATTACACTGTAACGGAGAATATTGTTCTCGGAGTGGAACCGACCAATCGCTTTGGTATGCTTAATCTTAAGGCTGCGCAAAAACGTGTTGAAGAGATTTCTGAACAGTATGGTCTTGCAGTTACCGCTACAGATAAGATTGAAGATATTACTGTAGGTATGCAGCAGCGTGTAGAAATTCTGAAAGTTCTGTACCGCAATGCTGACATCATCATTTTTGATGAACCGACTGCCGTGCTTACCCCTCAGGAAATCGATGAACTGATGGACATTATCCGCCGTCTGAAGGAAGAAGGCAAAACCATCATCCTTATTACTCATAAGCTGAAGGAAATTAAAGCTGTAGCTGACCGTTGTACTGTTCTTCGTCGTGGTAAAGTTATTGATACCGTAGATGTTGCATCCGTAACAGAAGATCAGCTTGCAGAATTGATGGTTGGACGTGCTGTAAAATTTGAAATTGAAAAAGGTCCCTGTAATCCCGGTAAGACAGTACTCTCTATTCAAAATATCAATGTCAAGAATAGTCGCGGTCAAATGGTCGTCAACAATCTGTCGCTGGATATTCGAGCCGGTGAAATTGTTGGTATTGCAGGCGTTGACGGCAACGGTCAGTCTGAGCTGATTTACGGCATCACCGGACTTTCTCCTGTAGATAGTGGAAAAATCTTCTTGAATGACACTGACATTACAAAGATGTCCATACGTCAGAGAAATGAACTGGGTATTGGACATGTTCCGGAAGACCGTCATAAGCATGGTCTTGTTGCTGAATTCTCTGTTGCAGAAAACGTTGCTATCAAGAATTACTATAAAGCACCGTACAGTTCAAAAGGTGGCCTGTTAAATATGGCTGCCATGGCTGATACCGGAAACCGGCTTATTGAAGCTTTTGATATCCGGGCCGGAGAACTTGCAAAGACAAAAGCCGGCAGTATGTCTGGTGGTAATCAGCAGAAAGTTATAATCGCCCGTGAGATTGAACTTTCACCTGATTTCATGATAATTGCTCAGCCAACACGCGGTCTTGATGTTGGCGCAATTGAATATATCCGTAAACGTATCATTGAAGAACGTGATAAGGGAAGGGCAATTCTGCTCGTCTCATTTGAACTTGATGAAATCATGAACCTGTGTGACCGTATTGCAACCATTTCCAAGGGGTCAATTGTTGGCGTTTTCAATGCAGGTGAAGTAACTGAACGTGAAATCGGTATCATGATGGCCGGATCAAAAAAGAAATCTGAAGCTTCAAGTGAGGTTGCAGAATGAG
>JAZLJW010000257.1:0-5101 GCA_045597345.1 Treponemataceae bacterium | reverse complement strand
AAACGATGGATGAAATCCTTCCTGTACTGTCCAGACTGTCATGTGGGCTGCAAGAAAGCCACCTGCAGAATCGCCTGCAATGCCAACAGCATCCATATCCAGATTCAGTTCCTCACTGTGTTCCACCATCCACTTCCAGGCACGCTTACAGTCAGAAAGCTGAGCCGGATTCTTGCTTTTTGGAGTAAGCCGGTACCGGGGAATTATGGCAATACATCCTGTATCACGTACATACCGGGCAACCTGCCAATACTGAGTAACACTTGCATCCCAGATAAAGGCTCCACCATGCAGATAAAAGAGCACTGGCAGCCGGCCAGTTCTGCCAGCCATGGTTTGCGACGGAGCAACTACATCAATTTCCATTTCGGGATTACCTTCAGCCCGTTCAGATGACCAGGGCGCATAAGGAATAAAGTAACGGGTCAAAGACACTTCAGATGATTGAGCAAGGCAAGTATACATAGACGCAGTAATCTTCTGCGATAAAAGTGCGAATCCTTTTGTAATGAATGGCAGTGCAACATGGGCACGTGCCGGAAACTGTTCTGCTATTTCAATTTTCATACTTTACATTTTTACATACTTTGTCATTTTGCGCAATGTAAAATTTTCATACCATTTCTACCATTGCCTTATACTATCCGAACCACTATATTTATGATGCAGTCTTTTGGAGGCACCTATGGCTAACATTTTTGATTATCTTACCTGGCGCGGTGACTTGACCTTTTCTCAGGCTCCTGCTAATGAACTTGATCATGTAATCTTTACCCAGCTTTCCTACCTGGATTTTTCTGACTATGTACCGGTAAACTTTACTGATTCCATTACCATTGAAGAGCTTGCGAAAAAGGATTACTCCAACCGTACCCCCATGTATCCGAATCTTATGCCACTGCTTGATGCCTGTGCAAAATCAAAACGATTTCATACTGTGAGGGTAACAGGATTTTCAGATATCCTTGACCCCAAAGCTACCATCCAATTTTCAGCAATGACGTTCCTTATCGGACAAAACCTGGCAGTCGTGGCATTCCGTGGCACCGACACAACCCTTACCGGATGGAAGGAAGACTGTTATCTTGCCCTTACCGGCCCTACCTCTGCTCAGGTAAAATCAGCAGAATACCTTACGGAAGCCGTTACCAGCCTGTGCCGGTGGAACCGCCGGAAAGTTATTGTTGTGGGGCACTCAAAAGGCGGCAACGAAGCCGTATATGCACCGGCTTTTTCCAAACCCGCCATCCAGGATAAGGTAATTTCCATCTACAATTTCGATGGTCCCGGATTTGATGCCCATCAGTATCCAACCAGGATATTCGGCCCATTACTTCATAAAATCTATACCTTTGTTCCCGAGCAGAGCATAGTCGGCATGTTATTGAAACATGAAGAAAACTATCGTGCCGTAAAAGCTTCCAGCTGGGGAATTAACCAGCACGATGTATTCAACTGGCACGTTTTGGGAAAATCATTTGTATATGCTGAACTTTCCAGCATGTCTACCACTATTCAGAAAGCAGTGGAAGACTGGCTTCTGGATCTTTCACTTGAAGAACGAAAGACCTTTATCGATACTCTGTTTGATATGATAGGGGATGCAGGTATTACACGATTTCAGGACTTACAGGACAGAACCCTTCCTTCTATGCTGCTCATGATGCCTCAGGTTCACCGTCTTGATCCTGAACGGAGAGAACTGATGAGAACTGTTCTCAAATCGCTGTTTGTCAGTCTGTGGAAAACCGAAACAGACCATGACTGACCGGATATAACAGGTAAAAACTGAATGAATCTAGAACAACTGAAAAAAGAGCTCAATCCGGAACAGTTCCGTGCTGTTTCCACCACTGAAGGCCCCCTTCTCATCATTGCAGGAGCCGGCAGTGGGAAAACCCGTGTTATTACATTCCGTATCAGCCATATGCTGGACGTGGGTATCCCTCAAAGTGCCATTCTGGCCCTGACCTTTACCAACAAAGCTGCCCGGGAAATGGAAGAACGCGTTAAAAGCCTGACAGGCCGCAAACTGCAGAATCTGACGGTTTCAACCTTTCATGCTTTTGGTGTGCGTATTCTGCGGCAGGATATCGACAAACTGGGCTGGCGTACCAATTTTTCCATTTACGACGACACAGACCGGAATCAGCTCATTAAGGAAACAGGCCGTGAACTGGGCTTTTCTGCAGACTCTCTTGACGTGTACAAAATCGGTAACCTGTTTTCAAACATAAAAATCGGCCGATGGAACTGGGAACACGCCAATGATGCATACCGGCAGTTATACGAAAAATATCAGGAAGGATTACAGCTGTATAACGCTGTAGACTTTGACGACCTGATTACCCTGCCTATCCGTCTGTTTAAGGAACATCCTGAAGTCCTTGCAAAATACCGGGAACGGTACAAATACATCATGGTAGATGAATTTCAGGATACCAGTCTGCAGCAGTACGAATTCATGCATCTGCTGGCAGATAAAAATGTTGCCGTAGTTGGTGACGATGACCAGAGTATCTACAGCTGGCGCGGAGCCAACTACGAAAACATCCGCATGTTTGAACGCGATTTTCCCGATGTTCAGGAAATCCGTCTGGAACAGAACTACCGCTCAACAGAAACCATTCTGGCAGCTGCCAACGGCGTTATCAGCCACAATACCAACCGCAAGGACAAAAGTCTGTGGAGCGGTAACGGAAGCGGCCGTCCAATTGAAATCTACATGCCGGAAAACGAAGCTGCAGAAGCTGACTTTATTGCTGAAACCATACAGAGTCTGTGCATGCAGGAGAAGCGGAGTTATGATCAGTTTGGTGTCCTGATTCGGGCAAACACCTTAAGCCGCGCCATAGAAGAATCATTTCTTCAGATGAATGTGCCATACACCATGAGCGGTGGCACCAGTTTTTTCCAGCGTAAGGAAATAAAGGATGTGGTCAGCTACCTGCGTGTCTGTGCCAACCACGATGACGACATAAATCTGCTTCGCATTATAAATACACCACGACGCGGCATAGGGCGAGGCTGCATTGAACAGCTGAATATCGTAGCTGCAAACAAAAAATGCAGCCTTTGGGATGCCATAGAGACAGTGTTACGGTATCACAATGGGGGCATACTTGAAGACACCATCGATGAAGAAGCACTGATTGCAGAAACGTATAAGAATGATTACATACCAGAAGGTGAACTGGGATCAGAAATGAACGGACTTCTTACTGAAGCAGACAACACCCCCCGGTACCTTATGGAAACTGAAATCCAGAAAGAACCGTTTTCTACAACAGGAGAACTGTTTGCAGACGGAGAGCTGGGATCAAGTACCGTGGCTGGTTACAGCGGATCGTTAAATGCAAAAACCGTAGCTGACCTGCAGGGTTTTCATGACCTTATTGTACAGCAGCGCCAGGCATTACTGAGCGGAAAAGGTGGATTAAGCAAAAAAGTACGTCAGATGGTAGAAGACCTTAACTACTGGGATTTTCTGCTTCTGGAAAACCCTAAAAGTGATAAGGCTGCCCGATTCAAGTACATGAATATTGAAAGTCTGATTAACGGTATTGAACAGTGGGAAAATAACCCGGATAACTTTGATACCGGTCTGTACGCATATCTGAACCGCATCACTCTGCTCAGCCGCGACGATATGGAAGATGACAGCTTAAAGGGAAAAGTAAACCTGATGACCATTCATGCTTCAAAAGGCCTGGAATTTCCGGTTGTTTTCATAGCGGGATGTGAAGATGGCATTATCCCCCATGCCAGAAGTCTTGAAGATCCGGATGGCGGCGGAGAAGAAGAAGAACGTCGTCTGTTCTATGTAGCAATAACCCGTGCGAGGGACAAGCTGTATTTAAGCTGCTGCCGGCACCGGAAGAAGATGCAGAGTGTTATAGAATGTACTCCGTCACCATTCCTTGATGAAATTCCGGCAGGTCTTGTAGAGTACCACGAACCGATTACCGAGGTTAGTGAAGAAACAACCGTTGATATTCTTCAGGCAATGAAAGCACGTTTTGCTCCACCGCCTGAAGAACAAAAATAACCGGTTGTGTCTGGCAGGACCCGGCACTCTTACAGTTCGCTCACCTTCACAATCTGGAATCCCGCATCCTGAATGGCACTGATAAGTACATCCAGACTGTCATACAGATAATCGGTACGGGTTCCTGAACTGACACCTAAGCTAACCGGAATAACGCCACCTTCCCGCATCATACCCGTAACAGCCTCTATTGCACGTGCACTGGTATAATACTCCTTACCGTTGCGGGCCATTTCTTCCAGGGTTCCAGTATCAAGAACCGGTACTGTCGGGTGAATGGAACGGTAGCCTGCATTTGATGCGTACCGGTTTATTTCTGCAGTGGTTTTATATAATGGTGCATGCCATGAAAGTGACAGTTCACCACCTGTTACGGCAAAAAACTCATCTTCATTACGGGCAAGACCACTACGAATATAGTTTTCATCAGTAATGTAGCTGTTGCTGGTTATAGCGCCGGCAGAATTGAACATATTGGCACATTCATGACCACAAGCAACAATTTCCTGAACACCGCTGGGGAATCTTCTGATAAATTCACCATTCAGGAAAAAGGTTACCTTCAGGTTATATCTATCCAGAATGCCTAAAACCTTTGTCAATCCATCAGCATTATCAAGCGCATCCAGTACAAGGGCCACTTTTGGCTTATCCACCGTTTTTGCCGCAAACAGCTCTGATAATGGTCTTGTTTCGCTTAACCCACTTAATGAACGCACATACACTGCATTAGTGTACGTTTTATTACGGCTTTCACTCAGGAATACACGGTAATACGCATTCTGAACACTGGCTTTTCTACCGATACCCACAGCAACCTGGTCCCAGGTATTCCGGTCTTTATTATACTTCCAGTTTCCGGAACTATTACTTATAAGAATATCACCAGTTTCTCCATCCCAACCGAACTGTTTTGGCTGAGACAGAAATAATACAGAACTATCCCCACTGGTATAGTTCCAGATTCTGGTAGTTTCATCTCCTCCGATAACCAGTTCTGTTTTATTCAGCCATTTATAGCATACGATATTTTCACCACTATAGTCTGAAACC
>JAZLJW010000256.1:0-8364 GCA_045597345.1 Treponemataceae bacterium | reverse complement strand
TTTGTCAGTTGAATCCAGTTCTCTGATTGCCGGGAGCAGGTCTGGTTTACCAGATGCATCTTTAGCATAGTGTTTGCCTTCGATACCGAAGTACGTATCCATCTGTCCTTCTTCAGAAATCAGGTAGGTCAGGAACTGAATGGCACGAGCTGGATCTTTACAGTTCTTAGAAATCAGAGTAGTAGTCCAACCTGCAATACCGCCACCTGCGAGGGTGTGGTCATCACCTTTGGAGTTTTTAGGTCCTTCAACTGCAATGTAGATTGAGTTTGGATCTTCAGCATAGCGGGCCATCTGAGCAGCCTGCATATCCCAGTTCTGATACAGCATACAGAAGTAACGTCCCTGAGCTGCTTTTTCTTCAATCTGTGAACGTTTGTCAACAAACATATCGATAGAAATCAGACCTTCTTCATTAGCCTGGCGGAGCATTTTCAGCCAGCGGGTGTATTCGGGATTTTCAGTCAGACCAAGGTTAGCATCGATGAATTTACCATTCTGTTCCGGACTGATTGCCAGGAAGTGCTGCAGGTAACCCTGAAGCATTGAACAACCGGTATCACCGAATTCGTTGGTTCCGAATGGAATCAGGTTCTGTCCGTTTACTTTAGGGAATTTAGCTTTAGCTGCACGCATAGCGTTCAGGAATCCTTCTGGAGTGGTCATATCAGGTGAACCGATTGCTTCGTACATATCTTTGCGAACCAGGAAGGTTTCGTTTGAAGTCAGTTTACCGGCATATTTTTCGTAAGCTTCTGGGGTGTATGAAGAGTTTGGATATTCATACAGGTGACCGTCAGACCAGGTGTACCATCCAGCTTTGTTGTTATCGATTACTTTGAAGAAGTAAGGATCATACTGTTCAGCCAGTTCGTCCAGTGCATATACGAGACCAGCATCTTTCATTTCAGTAATCTGTCCTTCCCACCAACCGATTGTCAGAATATCTGGCAGTGCATCACCAGCAATCATGGCATTCAGTTTTTCAGCTTCGTTACCAGCTGGTACTACGAAGTTTACGTTTACACCGGTTTTTTCGGTGATGTATTTAGATACTTCTGAATCTCCCCAGTGGCGTGCGAACCAGCTGAAATGAAGATACCAGTCAAAAGTGATTGGTTCATCTTTGTTCAGAGTCCAACCTGGTACAGATTCAGTACCAGCTACAGTTGTTTTTGCGGCTTCTTTTTTACCACCGGCAAATACTACAGATGCCATAAGACACAGCATCATAAGAACGGTTAAGGTCTTTTTCAATTTTATCCTCCTTGAAGTAATTCCTTATCCTTTTATAGATCCTATCATCATTCCCTTTACAAAGTATTTCTGTAAGAAGGGATAGACTACAACGATTGGAGCGGTCGTAACGACCATGGTTGCCAGACGCACTGACGTAGAACTTACCTGACTTGCAGTAAATCCTGCCGGCATGGCGACAACCTGTTTTGACGCACTGGCAGAAGCTACAATGCGATACAGGAATGTCTGAATTGGCTGTAAGCCTGCTTTATTGATGTACATAACACCAGTAAAGTAATCGTTCCACTGATATACGCCATGGAACAGGGCGATGGTTGCAAGAACCGGCATGGAAAGGGGCAGTACGATTCTGAGGAAAATAACCATATCGTTGGCACCATCCAGATGGGCTGATTCTTCAAGACCAGCAGGCAGTTCCCGGAAGAACGACATGAAGATGATCATGTCATAGAAACTGAACATAACAGGCCAGATATATACCCAGAAACTGTCATACAGTCCCAGATTTTTAATTACGATAAATGAAGGTATCATGCCGCCGCCAAAGAACATGGTGATGGTACCCAAAATCATGTAGAACTTACTGAACATGATGTGTTTTTTGCTGAATGCGTAGGCAACCATGGCAGTAAAGAATACGTGAACAACGGTTCCGACAAGCGTCTTTGCAATGGTAATCCGGAATGCCTGAATGATGCTCTGGTCCTGGAAAACAGAACGATAGCTTTCAAGACTCGGTTTCCGAGGGAACCAGTACATATTTCCCATCAATGAATCTTTTGAATCATTGAACGAAACAATAATAGTGTACCAAACCGGATACAGTGTGATGAAACAGATCAGAATCATCAGTATGTACAGGGCTACATCACCACCCGTTGCACTATTCAGTTTTCTAAACTGTTTTGTTTTATTAATCTCATTAGTAGCCATTTGTATCCCCTATGATTAAAACAGTGCTGTATCGTTCAGCCGTTTTGTAACCTGATTAGCAATAAACAGCAGAATGAATGCTATGACTGACTTAAACAGACCGATTGCCGTTGCGTAACTGAAGTGACTTCCACGCATACCGGTAATGTAAACGTACAGGTCAATGGTATTGGCTCTCGGCAGGTTCAATGGATTATACAGAACGAAAATCTGATCGAAGTTACTGTTCAGAAGGCCACCGACAGCCAGAATAAACAGAATGGTGATGGTACCGCTGATACTCGGTAATGTGATGGCCCAAATCTGCTTCCAACGGCTAGCACCATCTACTTTGGCAGCTTCGTACATTTCCTGGTCTATCCCAGAAATTGCTGCAAGGTAGATAATTGCTGACCAACCAAGTTCCTTCCACAAATCAGAAATAATCAGAATCGGCCAGAAATACTGAGGATATGCGAGCCAGGTTTTACTTTCCTCAATGAGACCAAGTTTCAGAAGAAGCTCATTGAAGAGTCCTCCGTCACCCAGCCAGGTAGTCAGGATTCCCCCCAGAACAACCCATGAAAGGAAGTGGGGAAGATATGAAATAGTCTGCACGGCTTTCTTAAACTTTGCACCGCGGATTTCATTAAGCAATAATGCAAAAACAATTGGCAGCGGAAAGTTGATAGCCAGCTTCAGAAGACTGATACCCAGGGTATTAATCATAACGTTGGCAAACTCTTCATCCTGGAAAAAGCGGATGAAATGGTGAAAGCCGTTTTCTGCTGCCCACTGGTAAGGTTTTTCTCCGCCTAACATTTTCCAGGTAAAAAGATCAGAGGTAATCTTAAAGTCTTTTTTGAATGCAATAAGAATACCATACATTGGTGTGTAGTTAAAAATAAGCATCCAAACCACACCGCACAGTGCCATGAACTGAAGATACTTTTCTTCCTGGAAACGTACCCAGAATGACTTCTTTTTGTTGAGTGGTGGATTCAGTTGAATATCGTTCTCTGGTTTCATCATGGTTTGCAGTATAGAGACACTGAACCTACAGCGAAAGATACCTGTATTTCGTTTTGGTGTATTTTTTTCGGTTTTACTGTTTTTTTGAAAAACTGAAGGTTGACAGTAGTAGATGGGTCATTTATGTTACTTTTGTAGGATAGAAACCGGTTGCCAAATGCTTCCGGAATGCATTTTAGCCATTTTTTGGAGGTTTACCTAATATGTTGAAAAACATGGAAAACAAGGTTGAAGGTTCATTCGTCACCCTCGACGGGGAACAGTTTTACCGTATAGAAAATTACTATGGCATGGAAGATTTCTTCATGACCATTACCAGTTCATCTGATATATGGAACTTTTGCTGGGCCCAGGGTGGTATAACCGCTGGCCGCATCAACAGCGATCACGCTGTATTCCCCTACTACACTGCTGATAAAGTATCTGATGCCAAAACATACACAGGAAGTTACACCTCAATTGCAGTAGAAACCAATAACGGAACCTGCATCTGGGAACCATTTGCCTGGGTAACACCAGGAACACCCGCCGCAGCCGGCATTACACGCACCATTTATAAAAACGCCACCGGCACTAAGGTATGGTTCGAAGAAACCAACGAAAACCTGGGTCTTGCATTCCGGTATGGATGGACTTCTTCAGCTTCTTTCGGCCTGGTACGCATGAGTCGTATTGAAAACATTTCCGGTAAAGCAGTATCACTTGCAGTACTTGATGGTTGCCGTAACATTCTGCCGGCATGCTGTACCAGTGACTATCAGAACAACAACAGTGTACTGCTTGATGCTTACAAGAAAACAGAAACCATTCAGGATGCACGTATCACTTTGTTTACTGTTTCAAGCGTTGTTACCGATAAAGCTGAACCGAACGAAGGTCTGTTTGCCAATGTAAGCTGGTTTACCGCTCCCAATGCCCCCATTCTTTCACCTGATGCACCTGCACAGTTTGCACGGACTGCATGGAGTCAGGGGATTTCCGGCATTGAATCAAAAATGGATTTTACCCCCCTGTGCAAAGGAAAACGTCCCGTATGCTACATCTGTCGTGAACTGACCCTTGAACCATCAGGATCTGATGACAGTTCACGCCTTTGGTACCAGGTTTTTGATACGGCCCTGGATATCTGCCGCATTTCTGAGTTAAAGGCAGCCATTATGGACCGTCAGGCTGCCATTCGCGCACTTGAAGCCGACATTGCTGACGGTATCGCTGTAATGAATGGGTATATTGCAGCTGCTGACGGATTCCAGAACACCGGAGATACCCTTGCCAGTGCACACCACAGTGCCAATGTTATGTTCAACATTATGCGCGGCGGTATTTTTGCTGATAATGGCGACATTACCAAAGCAGACTTTCTTTCTTTCATCGCTACCCGTAATAAGGGAATGTGCGCTGCAGCTGAAGCATTCTGCAGCAAATTGGGAGATGGACCGTACAATAGTGCCGTATTCCTTCAGGAAGCAGCAGTCAGCGGTGACAAACAGCTGGAACGGCTTGCCCTGGAATACCTGCCGGTAACCTTCAGCCGCCGTCACGGTGACCCCAGCCGCCCATGGAACCGCTTTAATATTGTACTGCGCGATACCAACGGAGAGCCTATTCTCAACTACGAAGGAAACTGGCGTGATATTTTCCAGAACTGGGAAGCACTGTGCTACTCATACCCAACCTACGTAGAAAGCATGATTGCCAAATTCCTGAACGCCATGACTGTAGATGGCTACAACCCATACCGAATCACCAAGCAGGGAATCGATTGGGAAGTTCCTGTTCCAAATGACCCTTGGAGTGCCATCGGATACTGGGGTGACCATCAGGTAATTTACCTTCAGAAACTGCTGGAATTCTTCAATAAGACAAACCGTCAGGCGCTTCTGAATTCCCTTAACGATCAGCGCTATGCTACGGCAAATGTTCCTTACCGTATTAAAAGCTATGCTGAAATCTGTAAAAACCCACGGTCTACCATCGATTTTGACCGCGAGCTAAGCAATGCACTTATTAAAGAAAGTGAAACCTACGGAACAGACGCAAAACTGTGCCGTGATAAAAAAGGTGATGTTGTTCTTACTTCCCTTACGGCAAAACTGCTGCAGATCCTCATTGCAAAAGCAGCCAACTTTGTACCAGGCGGCGGTATCTGGCTCAACACCCAGCGCCCTGAATGGAATGACGCAAACAATGCACTGGCCGGTTATGGTCTTTCTATGGTTACTCTGTACTATCTCCGCCGGTTTATTTCTTTTGCCATTGATATGTATACAAATACACCAATTGAAACCTTTACCATTCCATCTGACATTGCAGCATGTTTTATCGGTTTAACAGCCCTGTATGAAAAGGCAGACCCGAAAGCTACCGCAACTTCAGATACCCTGCGGCGTCAGTTCACCGATGAAGCAGGTCTCCTGTATGAGAAAGAACGTACTGCACTGTACAAATCACTGGCCGGCAGTACGAAAAATGTAAGCCGGGAACAGATTCTGGCAGGGCTCAAAGCAATTCTTTGCCATACAGAAGAAACTATCCGCCTGAACAGACGTGCTGATGGTCTGTACCATGCATACAATACCATGCACATCGGTGAAACTACCATGGAGCTCAGTTATCTGCAGGAAATGCTTGAAGGTCAGGTTGCCGTTCTTTCCAGCGGAATGCTCAGTTCAAAAGAAACACTGGAAGTATTCAGTGCACTGCGCAACAGTGCCATGTATGAACCTCATCAGAACAGCTACATGCTGTACCCCAACAAGGAATTGCCCCACTTCTGCAACAAAAACTGTGTTGACAGTAAAGCTCTGGCAGAAGGAACTTTGCTCAGTGAGTTTGTCAGAAAAACCGGTACTGACTACCTGAAACAGGATGCAGACGGAGTATGGCATTTTAACGGAATATTCCGTAATAGTGGTGTACTTGAAGACTATTGCAATGCACACGGTGTTGCAGCAGACGAAAAGAAAGCATTACTTGACCTGTACGAAAAAACTTTCAATCACCAGAACTTTACTGGTAGATCCGGTACATTCTATGCATATGAAGGTCTTGGAAGCATTTACTGGCACATGGTTTCAAAACTGCTGGTTGCAGCTCAGGAAACAGTATTTGCAGCTGTTGACCGTGGTGAAACAGAGCTTGCAAAAGAACTTGCAGGTGTGTACTACAATGTCCGCGCAGGCATCAGTTTCAATAAAGAGCCAGCCGTATACGGTGCATTCCCCTGTGATCCTTACAGTCATACACCATACCACCAGGGAGCAAAACAACCTGGTATGACTGGTCAGGTAAAAGAAGAAATTCTTACCCGCTTTGGCGAACTGGGTGTTACCATCAAGAATGGTATTGCATCATTTGAACCAGTACTGCTGCGTAAAAACGAGTTCTTCGCTGACAACACACTGAACTTTACCTGGTGTACCGTACCAGTTACCTACACCTGCGGCAAAGAACAGAAAATTACCATCACATTTGCTGATGATAGTGTGGTTACCCGTCCGGGTTGTTCACTGACTGCTGCAGAAAGTGCTGACCTTTTTGCACGCAACGGAAACATTGCTGCCATTACCGTAGCAGTAACCCGCACCGCCGCTCTCACCGAATAACGTTATAACAATGTAAAGTTCTTCGGACACAACTGCGGGACGCAGGCAAAAAGAAGTAAGGGGGACCCGTCAGCGTAGCGATGCGAAGTACTCGCTACGCGAATGACGGGGGATACCTTGCTTTTTTTTGCCGTCGCTGGGACCCGCAGATATGTCATAAGAACTTTATTCTTCTATCCTTTACCTTCCATCATTATTTCAGTATATTTATAGAGAAATTGCGACTGTGGTTGAATACACAGCGACAATTTGCGAGCCGACGAATAGCAGTAGACGGCCTTAATTACCCCGGGAAAACGCACGAACCGTTGTGCTGCACGAAGCGCCATCTGTTCACCATATGACACGCAAGACGTTTTCCAAAAAGAGATACACATGAAATTCAGTGAATTCAACCTTCACGATGACCTGATGAAAGGCATCGGAAGCGCAGGTTATGAGACCTGTACACCTGTTCAGGAACAGGTGCTTACCATGGGACTGGACGGTTCAGATCTGTACGTGCAGTCACAGACCGGTACCGGTAAAACCTGTGCCTTCTTGACACTGCTGATTCAGCAGCTGGTTTCCAAACCTGAACTTGCCGGCAAAAAAGCCCTGATTATGGTTCCAACCCGTGAACTTGCCGTTCAGGTAGAAGAAGAAGCAAGAACACTGGCCTCTGGAACTAACTTGAAAGCAGCAAGTTTCTACGGCGGTGTGGGATACGAACGTCAGAAACAGGTTCTGAAAGCCGGTGTGGATATTCTGGTAGGTACCCCTGGCCGTGTTATCGACCTTCAGGAATCAGGTGACATGGACCTTTCCAATGTAGCATTCCTGGTAGTAGACGAAGCAGACCGTATGTTCGACATGGGCTTCTACCCTGACCTGCGTACTCTGATTAAAGTGCTGCCGGAAGTTAATGCACGCCAGACCATGCTCTTCAGTGCAACCCTGAACACCTACGTTAAAAACCTGGCATGGGAATACACCAACGAAGCAAAAGAAATCACCATTGAACCGGAACACGTTACCATCGAAGAAATCGATCAGATGCTGCTCCATGTTTCAAGTGACGAAAAAGTAAAACTGCTGGTAGGCATCCTGCAGAAAGAAAAACCTGAATCAGTCATCATTTTCTGTAACACCAAGCGCAGCTGCGAAGTTATTGCAAAACGCCTGAAGATCAACGGTATTGAATCAGAATTCATCATCGGTGACCTTCCCCAGAGCAAGCGCCTGCAGGTACTGGAAAGCTTCAAGCGCGGTTCACTTACCTGCCTGGTTGCCACTGATGTTGCAGCCCGCGGTATCGACGTTGATGACCTGGCCATGGTT
Source organism: Treponemataceae bacterium (assembly GCA_045597345.1). GTDB lineage: Bacteria > Spirochaetota > Spirochaetia > Treponematales > Treponemataceae > Treponema_I. The sequence continues at coordinate 235 of JAZLJW010000256.1, read as the reverse complement.
GTAAACTACGACCTGCCAAACGAAGCAGAAAACTACGTACACCGCATCGGCCGTACTGCACGCGCCGGAAAAACCGGAAAGGCATACACCTTCTGTTCAGAACAGGACGTATACAACCTGCCGGCCATTGAACGCTATATCGGCGCTTCCATCCCTGCCAGTATGCCTACTGACGACATGATCGGCGAAGACAAGAGCGAAGGCATGTACATCAAAACCGGCCGGTATGACGATG
>JAZLJW010000255.1:0-1308 GCA_045597345.1 Treponemataceae bacterium | reverse complement strand
CTTGTTTCAGCATCTGTATATGAGATCCCGAAACAAGTTCGGGATGACAGCTAGGTGCCCAGGATGACAGCTATGCGCCCAGAGTGACGGCTATGTACCCAGGGTGACAGCCATGTGCCCGGGATGACTTGTCGTCATGCTGAATTAAACATTCCGTCATGCTGAACTTGTTTCAGCATCTGTATTTTACTGCAAATTACATATAAAAGTCCTGCGAACTCAGTAATTTCCGACAGTTTATATGTAAGGGATGTCTGGAATCCTGAGAAGTTTACATATAAGCCGGCAAACAGGCGCACGCCTATATGTAAATCGTATGGCAGGAATGCAGAAAATCAGCGGGAATTACATATAAGCGCCGGTAAAAATCAGCTTTTGCTGGGGTTTTATATGTAATCTGCTGAAAATTTCCCTGACATTGAACTACTGCAGCAGCATCTGGTCGTTGTTCAGGTCCTTGTTCTTGATGGCTCGGAACCGTTTCTGGATTTCATCCATGGTCAGGTTCTGTTTCTCATCCCCATCAATATCAAGGATGATTTCGCCAGCATCCATCATTAAAAGACGATTGCCGTATTCCAGGGCGTGCTGCATGTTATGGGTAATCATCATGACCGTAAGACCGTATTCCTTTGCAAAGCGGCGGGTCAGCTCCATAACGATGGCTGCGTTGGTCGGGTCAAGGGCGGCCGTGTGCTCATCAAGGAGCAGCAGTTTCGGCTTACTCATGACTGCCATCAGCAGGGTAAGGGCCTGACGCTGGCCACCGGAAAGCAGCTCCACGTTGTCACCCAGACGGTTTTCAAGTCCCATGTCCAGGGCCTTCAACTGTTCCTTGAACTCAGCCCGTTTCTTATTGTTCAGGCTGATGCGGAGCCCCTTAAAGCCTTTTTTGCTGCAGATCATCATGTTGTCTTCAAGACGCATTTTACCGGCAGTGCCTAAAAGCGGATTCTGGAAAATACGGCCGATGTAGGCAGCTCTTTTGTATTCAGCTTCTTTGGTAACGTCCCGGCCTTCCATGGTAATGGTTCCGGCAGAGGGAGACAGGTTACCGCTGATAACGTTCATCAGGGTAGATTTCCCGGCGCCGTTACTGCCGATTACCGTAATGAATTCACCTTCGTTTATGGTCAGGTTGATGTTCTTTAAGGCGCGGTTTTCGTCAGGAGTGCCGGCAGCAAAAGTCATGTCGATATCTTTTAAGGTCAGCATGTGGCGCCTCCAGTTGTCGAGTCTGCAACACTGCCATCATCTGGTTTTGCAGGCCGCTTCAGGTGGTCTTTCAGGTATCCGCCCACATTTTTC
>JAZLJW010000254.1:0-4645 GCA_045597345.1 Treponemataceae bacterium | reverse complement strand
CTCAAGCATAATATTGTTCCGTTTATCATTACAGAAGAATTAAAGATGTTCTATTACCGTGGAATAAAAGAATGGAAAAATGAACGCGGGTATTTACGGGATACATGTCTTACCGGTCAGGATGCTATGAAAATTAGCCTGGATTATTTTGGAATCAAATATGAATAAGGCTATGTCCGTAAAAAGTGTTGCTTATAGTCACCCTGAACTAGTTTCAGGGTCTCATTAAAACTCCATAAATCTACCGGATTGCCAGTACATGCAAAACTGTCTATGGAGTTGTCATACCACGAAACGCAGGATCTGCGTAACCTGGCCGGTCTCACACTTACCAGAAGCAGCAAACAGGATATCCTTGCCGAATACTTCTTCAAAATTTGTACCGGTAATGAAAACCATGATTGCCGAAGGGTGATTCAAATCCAGAATCCACCAGAAAGCCATTGACTGAGAAGGCAAAATATCGGTAAATAGACGTGTATGTCAGACACCGATAGAGAGAGCAAGAGACTACTGTCATGTGCCATAGATCTGGGGACTCAGCTTCTGGAATGTGGCGGGGATGTAAACCACGTAGAGAAAATCATTCAGCGCTTATGTGATGCCTATGGGGCCACTGAAACCCATGTGTTCGTCATTACATCAAGCATTGTGGTTACCATGAAGCGGAACGATGACGCCTTTACCCAGACCGCAAGAATTGACAAATACAGTACCGATTTCAGAAAGCTGGATGACCTTTTTGAACTTGCCAAACGGCTATATAAGACAAAACCTGATTTTGCCATTGCAGAACGAGAAATACGCGATGCCTGTGCCGTCAGTGTGTCTCATCCTCTTCTGGAATTTTTCGGCTATCTGCTGGCTGCCGGTTCCTTTGCCGTATTCTTTGGCGGAAACCTTCGTGATGGCTTTTGTGCCGCCCTTTGTGGTGCCTTTGTCTGCTTTTTTACCCGTAAACTAAACCGTATCTGGACCAGCCAGCTTATTTTTTATCTGGTCTGTTCCCTCTGTACCGGACTTATTGCACTGCTGCTAGCGCGTTTTGGCATCAGTTCCAATGTGGATAAAGTCATGATCGGTACCATCATGCTTCTGACTCCGGGAATCGCTCTTACCAACGCTCTTCGTGACCTGTTTGCCGGCGATACCATATCCGGCGTTCTCCGCCTGCTGGAAGCCCTGATTCAGGCTGGTGCCATTGCCTGTGGTTTTGCCATAGCCGTATTTCTGGGAGGTATCATGTTATGATGGCCTATTTCATTCAGGTACTTTCTGCCAGCCTTGGTTCTTTAGGGTTCGGTATTATTTTCAAAATGAAGCGGCGGCATCTGGTCATGGCATTTATCGGCGGTGGGGCTACCTGGACGGTATACCTGCTCTGCAAGCATTTTCAGCTGGATCTTTTTGCCGCCAACTTTATCGCCACATTGTTTGCTTCAGCCTATGCAGAAATCATACGGCGCATCTGCAAGACGCCCCGTACGGTATTCGTTATCCCATCAGTCATTCCGCTGATTCCCGGTAGCAGCCTGTACTACGCCATGAGCGCCATTGTTGCTTCAAATCCGGAACTGGCAGAGTTTTACGGCATCGAAACAGGCGTGGTTTCAGGCGCCATTGCCTTTGGTATCCTTCTGTTTACAGTACTGTACAACATCATCCGGAAAATTCAGTGCCGTTGATGTTTCCAGTATTTGTGATACACTGGCGGCATGAACTGTACATCAAAAGGAATTTACGGCCTGCTCACCGATGATCAGGGCCGCTGCCACCATTATCACTCAGAACTGGATATTATTGCCAACCGCTGCAACATCTGCGGCAAACTCTACGCCTGCTACAAATGCCACGACGAACTGGAAGATCACGCCTTTGGTCCCGTTTCCCCAGACGAAAAAGATTCCGTCATGTGCGGCTTATGTGGACAAAAGTATACATATTCAGAATACAGCACCCTCTGCAGCTGTTCTAACTGCGGCAGCTCCTTTAATCCACGGTGTAGTCTTCATAAAGACCGGTATGCTAAAGGGTAAGGCGGGAACATGAGAAGACTTTTTATCATCCGCAAAGACCTGCATCTAACGCCGGGGAAACTTGCAGCCATGGTAGCCCACTGCGCAGAAGGCTACTGGATCTGGCTTATCAGGAAAAACCTGAAGGACGAAAACGGGGTAGCCCATGCCTCTTTTGATATTGAACGGGAAATCTACGATGAGTACCTGAACGGCCGAATCACCAAAACAATCTGCGAAGCCCGTAATCTGAATCAGCTGAACAAAGCCAAAGAGATGGCGCTGGCTCTAGGCCTGGTGGAAAACCAGGACTTCGGCATGATTAATGACGCCTGCCTTACTGAACTGACCCCCGAATGGTACGACGAAAACGGCGAAGGCCGCTGCACCGTCGGCATCTGGTTCAAGCCCCTTACAGACGACGTAGCCCACGCCATAAGTAAGAAGTACCAGCTGTATAGGGGGTGAGTAGTGCGGTTGTCGTACACTAAAAATTCAAATACTGCAAAGTTAATAAATTTGTGTAAAAAGGTTTAATTAACTTAATAAAAATGTGTAAAAATTCGGTTAAATATCAATAATTTTGTGTAGTACATAGTATAATACAATTGGAGGTTGGTTTGTATCGGAATGCTTTAAAAAAGATGATTGATTGGAAACACTCTTCTAACAGAAAACCACTTGTTTTGAAAGGCGCTCGTCAGGTTGGTAAGACTTGGCTTATGAAGGAATTTGGTAGTCAATGTTATGAAAAAACGTTTTATTTTAGTTTTGATAAAGAAGAAGATTTGAAATCAATTTTTATTTCCAATAAAGATCCTGTACGCATTGTTAATCTCCTTGGAATAATCAGGAATGATAAAATTCTTCCTGAAAAACATTTAATTATTTTTGATGAAGTACAGGAATGTTCTGAGGCACTGAATGCTCTGAAGTATTTTTGTGAGGAAGCCAATGATTACCATATAATTGCAGCTGGCAGTTTGTTGGGAACATTGCTGGCTGAACCTAAAAGTTATCCTGTAGGAAAAGTGAATCTTATGGATATTTATCCAATGGATTTTGGCGAATTTTTGAAAGCCACAGAGCCAGCCCTATATACCTACCTTGAAGAAAACAATCCAGAAGGCATTCTGAAGATTCAACACGAAAAATTAATGGACCAGTATAGAAATTATTTGATAGTTGGTGGAATGCCGGATTGTGTGTATTCATGGATTACTGAAAAAAATTCGGGATTGGTTTTGCAGATACAGAGTGACTTAATAGCTTTGTATGAAAATGATATTGCAAAATATAACGGTAGGGTAAATGCTGGTCGAATTCTTATGGTTATGCGTAGTATTGTGAACCAGCTGGCAAAAGAAAACGAAAAATTCATTTATGGGTGTGTTAAAAAAGGGGCTCGTGCCCGTGAGTTCGAAGAAGCAATCGAGTGGCTTGTAAGTGCTGGTCTTGTTATACGGATTTATGATGTAACAAAACCTGAACATCCGTTAAAAGCCTTTGAAGATTTTTCAAGTTTTAAGCTCTTTTATTTTGATGTTGGACTGGCAAAATGTGCTGCAGGTGTAAGTAATGAAGCTATAATTTTGAATAAAGACTTCCAATTTAAAGGTCCTCTGACGGAAAATTATTGTGTTCAACAATTGCGGGATACTTTTGATTGTTTACCTCATTATTATTCTCCCGTACAGAATTATGAAGTTGATTTAATTCTACAAAATGGGACCCAAATTATTCCTGTTGAATGTAAATGCGGCGAAAACGTTACCTCTGCAAGTTTTAAACGTTTCAGACGAGAAAATAATCCTGAAATTGCCATAAGATTTTCAGCTTTACCATATAAAAAACAGGATGATATGATAAATGTTCCATTGTATATGGCTGGTAAATTAAAAGGTATGTCCTACCCCCCGAAAAGAGTACCATTTACACACGGTTCAACGGAACACTCAGGAATGAATGTCTAAACGTGTACTACTTTGAAACACTGGCCGATGCGAAACAGATTATTGAAAACTGGCGTCTGGATTACAACAACTGCCGCCCTCAGAAGAGATTCAACGGTTTGACACCAGTCAGAATATAAACGTAAGATTTTAGAAGGAAACCTAAACTAAGTTCTGGACGAATTTAGGGGGTAGGACACACACATCCTCATACAATCCATTCCTCTTTACTTCCCGATCCTCACAAATAGCTTATCCTCGGTTTCGCCGGTGATGCGGCCGCCGTTTTTCTGCATGACGAGGAGGGATGCGGTGTTGTCTTTGTGCAGGCGCAGGTAGAACTCGTCTTCGGGGATAATGGATCTGCCGTATTCCAGAAGCAGGGCAAGACCTTTGGTGCCGTAGCCTTTACCGCGGTACTGCTTTCCGATGCCGTAGCCAATGTGGCCGGATCCTGTGCGTAAGGCATCGTTTAAGTAATGCCGTAACCGAAACTGGCCTACGATTTCATCATCATCCCACAGAAACAGATAGGTTTCTGGAACCATCCAGTCGGGCAAATCAATACCTTGGGAATAGCGGATCATATCCGGCATGGCAGACTTTTCAAAATCTTCAAGAGAAATACCGGTCCATTTGTTTGTAAGCCCGTTTTCGTCTTCCGGCATATCCTTTACG
>JAZLJW010000253.1:0-6197 GCA_045597345.1 Treponemataceae bacterium | reverse complement strand
AACAATTTTTGCAATCGGTTCTCTGAACACCATGGAAATAATTCACGCCGACAGCCGGCATATTGAACAGCTTATGGGAATCCGCCTTGATGCAACTGAAGCCGGCCGTCCCCTATACGCCATTCTGGGTTTTACCGGTAACTCTGAGGCCATGACGCTGAATCTGTAAAGCTATGTCCGTAAAAGTCTGCTGTTTTTTATATTTCCACAGATGATACGAAAAGTATCATTTCTGTAAACAACTGATTATGGTTTATTTCCTTCTTGTGTGGCAGATTTTCTCCGTTCGCAAGGAGGAACACCATGAAAAAACTCATCGCTGTAGTATTGGGACTCTGTCTTTCCGGCATGGTCTTCTCTCAAAATATTTTTGATATCAATGGTTTTGACCGGTTACTGATGTATCCCTACTCAAAACCGCTGGATTATGCCGGAACGGTATTTGAAGGTCTTTCCCTTTTGACACCGGGACTTCTCTGGCCGGTATCTCCCCGGAAATTCGGTTTTATCAGTATACAGTATGCAGAAGCCCTTGCATTGGCTTACGGAGTGAAGGAACTTTGCAAATACTCTGTCAGCAGACCACGTCCCTACACGTACTTTTCCGGTGCCCCGGAAAAGAAAATAGCCAATGGAGATTGGGATGATTCATTTATTTCTGGTCATGCCACCCTAAGTTTTACCGCTGCCGGTTTTACCAGTTATATCTACTCCCGTACGTTTCCTGATTCCCCCTACAAAGCGCTTGTTACTGCAAGTTCTTATGCACTGGCAGCAACAACAGCCAGTCTCCGGATTGCCAGCGGAAATCACTTTGCCTCAGATGTTCTCTGCGGTGCCCTGGCAGGGACTGCCATCGGTGTTCTTATTCCCTTTATCAATGAAAAGTGGATACGCCCTGATCTGCCAAAAACCACACCCTTCACCCTGGTAGTTTCCACCACCTGTTTCTCATTACGTGTACAGCTGTAACAAAAGGAGATACCCGATGAAATCTTCAGCAGCTATAAAAACCGGTATCGGCAGCTTTATTGCTTTTGTTTTATTCACTATTTCTCTGTGCTTCATCGACGTGCAGCCTGCAGGCCCCCAATCATCACTGGTAGGATATGCTACCCTTAATCTGGCAGTACACCAGTTCTTTGGAATACATCATATCTGGTATACAATCACTGACTGGCTTGGTCTTGTGGCAGTACTGACGGCAGGTATTTTCGCCCTTACAGGGCTTTGCCAGCTGATACACAGGAAAAGTCTTTTTCTGGTTGTCCGCCAGATTCTGATACTGGGGGCAATGTATCTGATTATTATCGGTTCGTACCTTTTTTTTGAGAAAGTCATCATCAATTACCGGCCGGTTATACTGTCGTCATCACTTGAAGCATCATATCCGTCAAGCCATACCATGATTGTTACCAGCATTCTGGGAACGGCCATCATCCTGCTGCACCAATACCTTTCGACTGGATTTGTCCGCTGCATTCTTACTCTGCTGTGTGCTTTAGTGATTTGTGTTACCATTGTAGGACGATTGATTTGCGGAGTTCACTGGTGCACCGATATTTTTGGCGGTGTACTGTTATCTCTGAGTATCATCAGTATCTATAAGGGGTTGTGTAATCATGGAGTTTAACGAAAAACTTGTTCAGTTACGGACTCAGAAAGGGCTGACACAGGAACAGCTGGCAGAAAAAGTGTGCGTTTCGCGGGTTGCTGTTTCAAAGTGGGAATCAGGACGAGGATACCCAAATCTTGATTCCCTGAAAAAACTTGCCAAGGTATTTGAGGTTTCCATTGATCAGCTTTTGTCTGCAGATCAGCTTTTTGATATTGCTGAAGTGCAGACAGAAAATACCAACCGAAGTCTGCGAACCCTTATTTTCGGCATGGCAGACTGTCTTACCCTGTTACTCTGTATTCTTCCGCTTTTTGCAAACCGTTCCAACGGCACCATCAAAAACGTTTCGCTATTGCAGTTCACCGAAGGGCCACTGTTTTTACGGATCCTTTTCCCAATCATCGTGGGTAGTAGTGGGCTTCTGGGAATTACAGAACTGGCATTGCAGAATGTATGGTGCCCTTGGAAGCAGAAAGGGGAACTATTGGCATCTGGAGTCCTCAGTTCTCTTGGTATTGTGATTTTCTGTCTGACGAATCAGCCCTATCCCAGTGTCTTCTTATTTGCCCTCTTCCTGGTTAAAGTGTTTTCTGCCCTGAAGGTACACAGCTGAAGCATCGTTTCACCATTCTCTGCATCTGTGACAAGCTGAGAGATTTTCGCCATTTTACATATAAAACCTCATCGCTCCCAGATGTTTGCTGTGCCTTATATGTAAAAACAAACGTTTTTTCCCATCCCATTACATATAAACACCACGCTTCCAGCCAGCTACGCTGTATTAACTTCCGGCAAAACTGCCATTTTACCGCTATAACTACATATAAGGGTAATAGATTTACAGGACGTATGCGGGTTTTATATGTAATTCTGAAAAAAAACGTGAACAGTCAGCGCGGATCGTCGCCATCGTTCAGTCTGCTGACAGCAGGGGCGACGATTCGTGGTATCAGCGCGAGCAGTTGCGCAGCGGTTTGGCGCCGATTGAGTCAGGAGCGGAAGCGGGCTGCCGGCCGTTGAGGACGTCGGTCATCCAGCTACGCTAGATGACCTTACGGATTGTTGCATTATCTCACCTGTCACCAGCAGGCACGACAATTCGTGAAGACAAGGCGCCGTACGAGCCAGGACCGGAGGCGGCCTGCCGGCCGTTGAGGACCGCACGAGCACGGCAACGCAGTCAGCGCGGATTGTCGTGCCTGCTGTCCGTGTATTCCCAGTTATGCTTCGGATACCTCCCCCTCATCTCCTTGCATATCTCAATCCAGCTGTTGCTCCAGAAGTGTTCCAGATCGCGGGTTACCTGCAGGGGACGGCGGGCAGGAGAAAGCAGATGCAGTACCACTGGCACGCCGCATACTTTTGGGGTTTCAAATACACCAAATATCTGCTGGATAATCACTTCCAGAACCGGCACAACACCTTCCCGGGAATCAAGAACCTCATATACCAGTTTCTGTTCCTTTCCATTGGCAAGCTTCAGTTTGACTGGAACATGCCGGTCAACGTCATCTCCCCTAAGCTGATACCGCAAAGCCTGCAGTACCGTTTCGGCGGTCAGTTTTCCGTTTCCAGTCATGAATGGAACCAGCCAGACTGTTGCATTGGCTGCCAGAACTGATTCAAGTCCACCAGAATCTGAATCTGCATTCAAAGACTCAAAAACAGAAGCAGCATAGGTCTTATCATGAGTTGCGTAAAACTGAGCACGCTGCATGAACTGAGTACAGGAATCATCCCAGGGTAAAGAGTGCAGTCCTTTTTCTGCTGCAAGGGTACACCAGGCTGCAGTCTGGTCTTCCGGTGCGGCGGGTACTATTCTGATTGCAATGATACAACTGCCTATCCGTCGGATCTCCTGTTTTTTTACGGCTGTTCCTTCAAAATACACCCGATACCCCGTTTCCGTATGAACAGAAAGCCAGTCTGCAAAACTGACGGCCACATCGTCAGAGGCCACCATATTGTGATTAGAAGGATCTGGTAGCGGTTCAAAATCGTAAATACGGGCGGCACGGTCACCGCTATCACTGGCAGTTACAATAATCCATTTGGGGAATGCAGCGTCGTTGGCATACCGACCTGCCATATCAGGTGCAAGAGTTGCCTGACGGCCGGTGTACAGCTGGTACACACCTTTTCCCTGATGAAACGCCAGACGGTCATAAAATCCGGCAAGAAGACAGAGATTGCCGGGAAGATTGATGGTTTCAGCATCGAAAAGTCCAGGCATTATCCGACCGGCAGATGTCATTGCCGCCATGGACGGCGGCTCAGAGCTTGAGTTTCGGCTCGTCCGAAACTCAGTAAGGTCGGATGACACGGAAGTCATCCGACCGGCAAGTTCATCAAGCAGGCGCTTTTCTTCCCGGCGCATGGCATCGCCTCCGCCTGAAGTACTCATGGCACCAAGCCGGGAAGCATATTCCAGAGCTGCATCATTACCGCCGGCGGCTTCCAGTGCAACTAATGCAACGCGTGGATGCACGCCTAGTGAAGCAACCTGTTTGCCCCGCGCTGTAATGGCACAGTCCTGATCAAGACACCCGGTATTCTTCAAAAAGTTAACTGCCTGCTGCCAGGCTCCGGCATTAGGGGCATCAAGCCAGCTGATGTCATTCATGGAACGGGCACCCCATACTGCACATTCCAGAACAACCGGCGTAATATCGGCTATCTGTACCTGAGGCAGCGCATGATTCACCCGCACATCTGAGGGCTGCCACAGCCGGATACAGGTACCAGACTGCACACGGCCTGCACGACCCTTTCTCTGGTCAGCACTGAATTCCGTTTCTATTTCTGTATTCAGCCGGTTCATGCCACTGGCAGCATCAAAACGTGATACGCGGGATAATCCGCAGTCGATTACTGTTGTTACGCCGGGAACTGTCAAAGATGTTTCAGCAATGCTGGTGGAAAGAATGACATGCGGATCCTCAGGATCTCTGTCATAGAGTATGGATTGCTGTTCTTTCAGCGAAACTGAACTATGAAGGATATCAACAGGGACAGAATGCCCCGAACCATCACATAATCCGGAAAGCAGTTCCCGGCATCGGGTTAAGTCTGCAATGCCTGGCAGAAAACAGAGGATAACGCCGGAACGGAAGACTTCGACAGACTCAGCCATCATAGAAATGGAGCCATTTATTACACTTCGAACTGCGCTGGCAACAGCGGCAGAAGCGTCAGGCAACCCGAACCGTTTTTCTGCCGGCACAAACTGGGGAGCATATACTACCTCAACAGGAAAAGCCCGCCCTGGTACAGAAACAGACTGACAGTCTAAATGCCGGCATAACAGGTCTGCATCGATGGTGGCACTCATGACCAGTACCCTGAGCGTATCCTGCAGCTGAACCGATTCCTTCAAAAAGGCCAGCGCCAGATCTGCATACACCGAACGCTCATGAAACTCATCAAGAACAACACAGGAAACACCCTCTAGAAGAGGATCGTCCTGCAGCATTCTGATTAATATTGCTTCAGTAATAACTTCAAGACGTGTTTCCTTTGAGCAGCAGCTGTCACCGTGCACACGATACCCAACAGTTTTTCCAACAGGTTCACCAAGCAACTGTGCTATACGCGCTGCAACAGAAACTGCAGCAATGCGGCGCGGTTCAAGCAGATAGATTTTTCCAGGGAATGCATCTAGAAGCCCAACAGGTATACCGGTGGATTTACCGCTACCGGTTTCTGCAGTCAGCACCAGAAATCCACTGGAACTGTCTTTTAATTGGGAGCAGATTGCTGCTATATGCGGATATATGGCAAGATTCTGCAGGTTCAAAAGGTTTTCTGCCATTTTTTCAATGCATTATTCGCAGATACAAAGGCAAAGGGGATCTCGTCAATAGCAGTATCCTTATCTATGGTAATGGTTTTTATCAAAGTAACCTCAGATGCCTGCATTTTTGCAGCTTTCTGAAGTCTGAACATTTCAAAAAGGGTTACTTCACACAAGAAATACATATCACAGGTTTTGTAGGTAATACCTTTGTATTCGTATGTATTGGCACAGCTGGTAAGATACTGCAGCTTATCCTGCGTAATGGTTATGCCGATTTCTTCGCTGCATTCACGGATACAGCATTCCTCTGCCGTTTCGTCAGGATCTGTAAAACCACCGGGTAATCCCAGCTTCCCTTTTCCGGGATCTTTTGCCCGTTCTTCAACCAGCAGTGTTCTGCTTTTATCATCGTTTATACAGAAAAACATGACACCGGTAGCAGAAGCAACGTTGTTATACAATACAAGACCGCAGTCATCACATTTCCAATAACGGTTACCGGGATACTGTAATCCCGTTTTACCACAGTTCGGACAATATTCCAGCGTCATGACTTTCTACCAGCTGCAGAATGTAAAGAATCAGATATACTACCGGCTTTCTGGGTATTTTTCAGACTGTCACGAGCTTTCATCATAGCTTTTGCCTGATACATCCGCTGGTCGCTATGTGTCAGAACTCTTTCAAAGTCATCACCAGGGGTATATTCTGCAACACCACAAGCTACCGTATATCCCGACTGTTCCAAATTAGTCTGCATCTGTTGAATTGCAGGTGCAAGCT
>JAZLJW010000252.1:0-1875 GCA_045597345.1 Treponemataceae bacterium | reverse complement strand
AGTTCCGTCATAATCTTCAACAACTGCTACATCAGCAAGACCATCAATACCAGCTTCATCTGAACCGAAGTAAATCAGAGCATCCTGCATGCGGTCAAGAACCATCATTGCATATTTTTCACGGTCAGCTTTAATCTGAGGAGTGATGAAGTTGCCTGGCTGTTTAGCTTTGATGTCTTCCATAACGTCAGATTCATAATCAACACTCAGGTTGAATACTTCATCTACAATCTGAGAAGCTTCGTTGGTTACAGGGTTAGAGTTGTTCTGTTTGAAGTTACCACGAGCAACGTTTGATAATTTTCCGTAACCTTCAAAACTTTCCTTGAACAGACCGATAACATCAGCCCAAGGATTGCTGAATGATTCAACAGATACCAGATTCTTTGCATGAGAAGTAGCAAACGGCTGCTTGATGATTCTGTTCAGCCATCCGATGTTCCACATAGGAATGGAAGTCTGTTCCAGCAGACTGTCTTTGGTAATGATACCGCTGGTCTGTGGAGCACGTGCAGAAACTACGTACTGACGGGTTTTAGGGTCAAATCCCATTACAGGTTCCAGAGAATCCTGTACTTTTCTGTGAGCGTCTGCTTCAGACATTCCTGACTGAACCAATGAATCCATCTGAGTATCGATGTAGCGTTTTACTTCATCAGGGATTTCAGTGCGGATTGCGTTCTGCGGATTTACACCGAAAGGCAGTGCTTCTTTACCACATACCTTTGAGTCCATTGCCACACCGATACCTGCAGAACGAACATCAGCAGAAAGATGTCCTTTGTCAATGTTGATTGCGTTGATATGTTTTGCAATGGTAGGGAAGCGGTTTTCAATGTCGCTTTCAAATGCTGCTTTCAGCTTTTTGTAGTCAGCTCTTTTCTGTCCTAACATCTCGAATCTCCTTTATTACAGATAGAATGCAGGTGAAATGAAAACGGTAACAGTTTTATCGTCTGGGTTCAGAGAAACAACTTTACCTACGTTTACATCAGCATCTGCTTTTGCAGCAGTATGGAAATAAACTGCACCGTTTGATGCACTTACGAACATTTTTGTTCCGATGGTTACAGCAGCACTGTCATACAGTGAAGCAGCTGTGGTTCCAGTACCAATCAGAGCTTTCTTGTACTCTACATAACCTTCTTTGCAAAGCAAGCCTTTCTGGAAAGCATGAACTTTGTCATTGATTGCAGGGTAACCGGAAGCAATTGCAGGTTCACGAACAACAATACCAGCAAATTTTGCAACAGCACTTTCAGCAGTCGGAGCACCAGCATAAACCTGATTGTTCTTGTCTGCTGCGTTGTAGAACACACCGTCACCGAATTTTACAGTACCAGCACTTTCTCCGCCAGGAGCTAAAAGTGCTGAATAACCAATGGTATATGAATGTTCATGGATTTTCAGCAGCATACCATTATCATCGTATGTGCCTTTCCAAATAGCTTCATTGTGCATTGACAATGATTTACCATTCTGAGTCATATTTGTCTCCTATTTAATCAAGGAATGAAGCATAGTCACGTTTAACTGCTTCTACCTTGTTGATAACTGAATCGACCACACCACCGGTTACTTCCGGTTTGTTGTCATCCTTAACGCCAAGAACTTCCTTAACAGCTTCAATAACCATAGGTCTGACACTGTCTTTTACTGCCTGAATGATGTCATCTTTAGTGATAACTTCAGCAGCTGAGTCCTTGTTTTTGCAGCCGTCTTCTTCAGGTTTTTCTTCAGGTTTTTCTTCAGGTTCTGAATCTGCAGTTTTTTCTTCAGGTTCCGAATCTTCAGGTTTTTCTTCAGGTTCTGAGTCGACTGCAAAACCTTTCAGTGATTCTTCGTTTGCTTTTGCAAACATTGAATCAAGAATTG
>JAZLJW010000251.1:0-5410 GCA_045597345.1 Treponemataceae bacterium | reverse complement strand
AAGCGTTCCCTCATAATCGATCTGATCATTATTTTTTCCGTATCAGCCTTGTCGCTGTGTCTGTTTGACTATATTACCGGCACTCTATTCCCCGGTTTTGCCCGAAACACTGACATCAGTGTACTTATCCGCGTACTGGTTATCGGTTTTCTGGGCCAGTTCGGTCTTGCCGGCATGGGAATTTCCATCGTTGCCGTTATCAGAAAAGAGCCGTTCACCGCTCACGGACTCCGGCTCCACAATATCGTTCCTTCCATCATTTTCAGCCTGCTGTTCTGCGTACCTGAACTGATCTACTACCTTTCATCCTACACGGTGTACAGCTGGTTCCCCTTTATTGCTGTAAATACCACTTATGAAGTTCTACACGCACCGTTCCCCGTCAATATTCTCAGTTACTTGCTGACGGCTCTTTTCTGGGGCTTTTTTGAAGGATTTAACTATGTTGTCATCGCCGATAAAATCAATGTCCTTCTGCCGTCAAAGTACCGGTTCTGGGATTGGGGAGCTTTTATCATGGCCATTATGTGCCTGGTTATTCACTGCGTCATCGGAGTTACGCCTGATGCCTTGATAGAGGCGGTCTGCACCATGATTCTTATTTACGGCATGCTGGTAACCCGGAAAATTACCGGTAACGCCTGGGGATGCGTCGCCGTGTTCTTTCTGTACTGGAATACCCTGAACCGCTACTACCCGGTTATTTTCTGACCCGTTTTTCCGGCAGTCATGATATGATTTTCCTGTAACCGAGGTATCTATGAAATTGACATCGTTGTTCAGGAAAATCTCTTCCCAGTCGCCCTATTTCGTCATCGTTATGGATCTTTGCTCCTCATCGGTCATTCTGGAAAAGCTGCAGATGCATGGCAACATCAAAATCTGGCGGAAAATGTGGAAAAAGATTTTCAATCATATGATAAAGACTCCTTATTTTTCTCAGCGCTGCGTGCCATACAAGTTCGTAGGCGACGGCTTTATCATCCTGTTCCGGAGCATGTACGCCGATTCCCTGCTTTCATTCATGCAGCGGCTCGATACCATGGCTTGCAGTCACCTTGATGCCATTCTGGATGAATACCACATTACCCCAAAACGCCATGGATTCTGCTACGGTATTGATGGTGGCAAGCTGATTACCATGAACCTGCTGGGAAAAACTGAATATATGGGCGAAGCCATCAATGCGGCAACCCGTCTGCAGTCACAGCTGAAAAGCCCCGAAGATGCAGAATCCATCATGGTATCCGAATCCGTATACGAAAAAATTACTATTCCGCCAGACATAAAGCAGATGGAACGAAACTGTGTCCTCAGAAATTTATATGATGATCAGGAAATCCGCTGCCATCAGCTATGGCTTGAAAAGAAATAATCCTGTACACTGTCGCCATGAAAGTTATGGTAATCGGCTCAGGTGGCCGCGAACACACAATCGCCTGGAAACTTGCATCCAGCCCTCTGGTAACAGAAGTTCTTTGTGTACCCGGAAACGGTGGTACTCACTTTGAAAACAAATGCCGCAATGTGGCAGTGTCCGGCTTTGACGCCATGGCAGACCTTGCTAAAAAAGAAGGCTGCGCATTTGCCGTATGCGGACCTGAAGACCCACTGGCAGCCGGTTGTGCTGACGTATTCTGGGCAGCAGGAATTCCTGTTGTAGGCCCCTGCAAACCAGGTGCCCAGCTTGAAGCCAGTAAAGACCTTTCTAAACAGTTCATGCAGAAATATGGCGTTGCCTGTGCCGGTAGCAAAACCTGTATCGATGCGGCTGACGCCCATGCATATATCAACGAAAAAGGCGCTCCAATCGTTATTAAAGCCGATGGTCTGGCAGCCGGAAAAGGTGTAGTAGTTGCCCTGGATGCCGATACTGCCCACAAAGCCGTAGATGACTTTATGACCGAAGGTACTCTGGGAGAAGCCGGAAGCAAACTGGTAATTGAAGAATACCTGCGCGGTGTAGAAATTTCCGTTCTGGCAGCCGTAAGTGTTACCCCGGAACTGGCAAAAGCCGGAAAAGCAACCATCGTGCCCTTTACTTCTGCCCGTGACCACAAACGCCTTATGGATGGCGCAAAAGGTCCCAATACCGGTGGCATGGGTGCCATCAGCCCCGTACCGGATGTTACTCCTGAAATCATGGCAGCCTTTGACAAGGATATTCTGCAGCCAACCCTGAAAGGTCTTATCGCAGAAGGTTTTGACTACCGCGGATTCATCTTCTTTGGTGTTATGCTGACCAAAGATGGTCCTAAACTGTTGGAATACAACGTTCGCCTTGGCGACCCTGAAACCCAGGCCGTACTCCCACTTATGGACTTTGATTTTGCAGAAATGTGTCAGGCCATTACCGGTGGCACCCTGAAAGAGTTCAACTTTGCATGGAAAAAGGGATTTGTCTGCGCACCTGTTGTAGTTTCCGGCGGATACCCGGGAGCCTACAAAAAAGGCTGCGAAATCACCATCAACAGCAAGCTGTTTGAAGCAAACAACGCAAAACTGTTTGTTGCCGGTGCAAAAGCTGACGAAAACGGTAAACTGCTGACCAGCGGTGGCCGCGTTCTTGCAGCCTCTGCCTTCGGTGCAACCTTTGACGAAGCCTGGAACAATGCCTACGCTGCCGTTAAAGGCGTATCTTTTGAAGATATGTTCTACCGCAAAGATATCGGCCTGCCAGGTGCCGCCGAAAGCAACTGAAAATACTGCCAGGGTTGTCCAATAAGTTCAAGTGTCATTCCGAACTTGTTTCGGAATCTATTAACTGCCGCAGTATAGATGCTGAAACAAGTTCAGCATGACATATATCTGCAGACAGCATGACGATACTTATTGGACAGACACCGTCTGACTGGTAGTATTTATGTATTGTGAATAAAGCTTACACCCGATCCACTAACGCAGAACCGATGATGTCATGCACTTTTTCAGGAATGGCAGCCTGCTCTTCCTTGCTCAGCCCCGCAGTGGGAATCGGCGGATGATAGGTAATATGTACCGTTGCAGCCTGTGGCTTACCCTTTTCTTCGTACATGTGGTAGGTACCGTCGATGGTTACCGGAACGATGGGAGCCTCTGAGCGCAGAGCCAGTTTAAAGCTGCCCGGATGGAATTCACGGAATACACCGTCTTTGCTGCGGTGTCCTTCCGGGAAAATAACCAGCGAATAACCGGCTTTTACCGCCTTTACCGCCTTAGACATGGCTTCTACCTGCTGATGAGGGCTATTCCGCTTCAGAAAAACACATTCCATATGCTTCATCCATGATGACAGTATCGGAACTTTCAAAATTTCAACCTTTGATATGAATCCTGTCTGTTTCCCGCAGGTACTGAGAATTACCGGGATATCCAGATACCCCTGGTGATTGGCAATAAATACACAAGCTGTGTCCTGAGGAATGTTTTCTACACCTGAAGTAATTACCGAACTGGTATCATCAGAGAACAAATCCATGATATACCGTGCCCAGACAGGTACATATTCCTTTACCAACAGGTCACGGGCTGGAAGGTTGCCTTCCTTTTGGAACTTAATACAAAGTTTATTCTGTTTTTGATGCTTCAGAAGAAATGTAAATATTTTGAATAAGGCGCCAAATGTAGTCATATATCCCAAGTATACCTTTTTAACTTATTACTTCAATTCCTTTCGGCACATCCATTACTCGAATATGTGCGGAATACACAAAATCAGCACTCATAGAAGGTTGTCGGGCATATTTTACTTCTTTCTGCAAAGCAGCAAGACCTTCTTCTACAATCTTTTTATCAGCAGCAGTAAGAATTTCAAAAGAGCTCCCTTTACCCCTAAAGATATACCCTTTGTTTAGAAAACTGTTATACAGAGCATGCGCAAAGGCAAAAATCATGTTTTCAATAACCATAGGACTCTGGCTATGTATATACTCCTCTATGTCCACATTAACCGTAATCTGCGTATACTCAGTTATCCCCATTCCAGCCATGGAAGCAAGGATTTTCGGCTTTGCAGCCTGTACCAGCATGCCGGTATCATAATCCAGGTTTTTATATTGATTCAGAACAGCTGTTTCTGCCTTTTGTTTCTGTGCAGCCGAAAACTCGTAATAAAAATTCACAAATACACTTATCAGAAAAACTATGGCTCCCATACTGACCATAGTCCCATTAAATTGTGTCGTATCGAATTCCAGCCGTTTTACAACGCCATATCGCAACAAATCAATACCAATAAACCCTATCATGCTCAGAAAACCGATGGAAGGGATACGGTATTCCTTTGACTGTGTCAGAATGTTAAATAAGCAGATTATTACAGCTACTACTACTTCTACTCCAAAAAAAATCATCATCACCGTACGGGTTGCCACCAGGTGCATAATATGGCGGACATCAAGAATCAGCATAAATCCCGCATATACACTGAAAAAAATGATGAAAATCTTAATAAGGATGCGATCCAGATAGCGTTCTGTCAGTGCCGAGTACAGCAGCATCAGCAGACTTATGTTCGTACCATACAGTGCAACATGGTTTACCCATGTATTAAGCTCATAATTTTGAGAGAAAAGAACAGCACAATCATTGTCATAGAAACTGATAAGCCCGATAAAAAAACTGCACAATCCTACCAACAACAGTTTAGCGTTTTTTATCTCACGAACGGTCCATATGATTCCAATGACAAAAAGAAGTAATCCGATAATGATAAAAAATATGGAACTTCCAAAAGCTACTCCACGTTGTTTCCACAACTCAACAACCGATGATCCTGCCTTATCAAGACAAACCGGCTGAAGTTTGGCAAAAGCCTCTGGTTCTGTAACAGTCAGAACAATTTTCAGCGGGCATTCCGGCTCGTATGCATCCAAAGCAATCAGATGATACCCGGTTCCAACACTGCGAAACTGATTATGCAATTCATGACCATAAGAAAACACTAATTCATTATCGATAAAGACATCGATAAGACTGTACCAGGCATCCACACGAAGTACCGCATACTCCCAAGGATTACGGGGCAATCTGTTTTCAAGAATCAGAATATCGCCAATTCCAACCGCATCAAAGCTAAAGCTTGCGGTATCTACATCGGTGTATTTCCGGTCATTAATCTGAACAGTCCATCCACGCTGAAGAATGATTGACTGCGCGTCTGTCTGTCTGAACCCCATAAGAACGAACTGAGAAAACAAAAGAAGTCCCACAAAGCAAGCAATGGCAAATACCATGAAAGAGACGATTTTTCGCAGGTTTTTCTTGGGATCATTCACGGTATATAAGTATACCTTGACTATTCTCAGGCTTCAAGTTAGGTTTTTTTCTATGAAATATCCCGTTAAAATCATCGCTTTGGATCTTGATGATACCTTGCTTAAAGCAGACCTTTCCATCTCCGATTTCACCGTAGAGGTTTTACAAGAGGCCT
>JAZLJW010000250.1:0-1070 GCA_045597345.1 Treponemataceae bacterium | reverse complement strand
CCCCAAAGGTCTTCATCAGCGATATCACGTTCTGATGTAAGTTCAGCTTTATCGTAAATGATTTTTACATCTTTGAAGTAACCGATGAAGTCATCACCAACGTGAGCTGCATCGCGTGTTACCTGGAAACCAGCAAACTTAACAAATGGAAGTCCGCGTGGATAGATTGGGTATACACGGATTTCACGTGTACGTACTTCAGAAATGTAGTCTGGGTTGTTCCATACGAGAGTTTTCCAACCGTCGAATCCGAGGTAACCCATGAAGTAACGACGTGTAATGTTGTCATTGTCTGTAAGGAGAACATAAAGTCCGTGTGGGAAGTTCATACCCATTGTTGTACAAGCGATTGATTTGATTGTACCAACGTTCTTTACGAGACCGTAAGCTGGAGAATCATCATCGTCAGCTTCGAACAGTGTACGTCCTGAAGCTTTTTCTTCATCAGTCTGTGGCTGACGGTTTCCATTTTCATCAGCTGTTGAAAGTGGTTCGTAAGCTGGGATTTCAAATGGTGGAACGATTTTTGCATTTGCATTGTAAGCACCGCTTGGGAATACAACGCGTACACCCATAACGTTTTTACCAGCAAATGGCTGTTTTGAACTGTCACGTACTGGTGCTGGTTTTACAACTGAGTTAGCAAGAGCAGGAACAGTCTGTGCAGAGCTGTTAAGCTGTACTTCCCAGTCACCGAGGTAGAGAGAAGTCTTCATAAGATCTTTCTGATCCTGATCGAAAGATGCACCAGCAGCAACACCATAAGCTGGAGATTCTTCATCATCAGCTTCGAAAAGTGTACGTCCAGATGCTTTTTCTTCATCTGTTGGCTGCTGGCGGTCACCATTGTCATCAGCTGATGAAAGTGGTTCATAAGCTGGGATTGCGAATGGTGGAACGATTTTAGCATTAGCATTGTTTGCCCATGTTGGGAATACAATACGAACACCCATTACATTTTTTCCTGCGAATGGAACTTTTGCACTGTCTTTTACAGGTGCTGGTTTAACTGTTGACTGAGCGAGAGCAGCAACATTCTGTGCCGAGCTGTTCAACTGTACTTCCCATTC
>JAZLJW010000249.1:0-21040 GCA_045597345.1 Treponemataceae bacterium | reverse complement strand
AGTTAGCGAGGTAGCCTGAGCAATCTGTTCAACAGAAAGCCCCATAGCCAGCAAACGAACTGCAGTTTCTCTATTGCTTTCAGCTTTACCTTCAGCAATGCCTTCAGCTTTACCTTCAGCTTTACCTTCAGCAATGCCTTCGGCTTTAGCGTCAAAATAAACCTTTTCTACTGCCTGACACATAGTTACTACCCCCTGTTCAGTATCTTTAAGCAAACGTACACGGTCTCTGAGAGGAGACTGGCTCATATCTTTAGAGCTGGTACACTTGAAGTCAGCCATAAGCTGCTTAACTTCCGGCTCCAGTTCTCCTTTATACGCTGCATTCACATACAGTATATGTAAATCATCGTTAAAAGGCAAACTGGTACCATCGGACAGCATCGCTGAACGTTCAAACCGGTACAGCGGTTCATTTTTATGCCAGCAGTCATGCTCGGTAATAAAGATAATCCATGTTTCTGGCAGATTATCACCATATTGGCCTGGATCAGCCACCGTAGCATCAAGTAGTGCCCCATTACGGCGGGCCCGCTTTGCCCCGGCACCGCCACTATCCCGCTGTACTTCGATATTATATACACGGTTATCGCTATCAACAGCCTTAACATCAAGCCTGATATCACGCCCCTGCAGGTTCGTTATAGACACCTGAGAATGAGCTTCTATAACCTTCAGCTTCTTTTTCAGAAGGATTTCCAGAATGTATTCAACACACTCGTTGGAACCTTCAAGACAGGCGTTAAGGAAATCATCATCCAGCAAACGGAAGTTCCGGACAATATCCCCGTATTTTTCTACAACACTTTTTGTTGAACTCATAAACCTAAGGTATAACCTCCACTATGTATCTACCGGCTACATTCCTTCATATCTCTATAAAAATCAGTGATAGTCTTCTCTCCCCATTCGTACTCTTCGTTAAAGGCTTTCTGAAGCATATCAGCAACCTTGCTCAGAGCCGCTAAGTTCCACTGATAATGAACATCAGGTGATGGATCCATGTTCCAGCCAGGATCCTTCATATCATAATCAGATTCAAAATCCACTATATGCTGAACCAGGTCGTTTTTCAGTTTCAGCAGTTCCTGGTAACCTGCATGTGCATATTCTTCTACAAATGTTTCCGGTGAAATCATCATAGGACAGCCTCCTAATACTCAAGATGCATACATCCTACCCTACCCCCGGTGACAAATCCTGACACCGGTATGGCTACTCAAGTTCCATGATGTCATAGAAATTGCAGCAGGGTACGCAAATTGATGCCGGCGCAATCGGCCAGTTCTTTCTGGGTGGAGCCTGCTTTTTTCCGGAAATACTGCAGTCTTGATGGCTGTTTTTTTCTGCCGGATTATCTGGTTCACAACTTTCAATCTGGCAGGAAATCGAAGAGTCAATGAAAATGTTTCTTACGCCTGGTTTCTGATATCCTCCAGGGAAATCTGCTTCCAGTCGGACTGCCACTTCAGATCTGGCGGTACAGAAAGAGTAAGTTGCCCATTAGGTTCCTGTGTTACCCGAAAAACCATATCAAGGTGGTTTACTGCAAAGACAGAGCCATCATCAGCAATCCAGAAAGTAAAGAACGCGTTTTCAATGAGTTTGTGTAATTGGGCAGCCTGTCCTGCGGTGCCTGCATCAACTTTCTTCAAATCTTTGATATCCCAGTCCATATCTTCCAGAGACATAAGGCTGTAATCGTCCTGTGCAATTCCATCAAACATAAGGTACAGAATGCCTTCAACGCTTTTACAGTAGGGGCGGTTCATGGCATCCACATAATACGCTGCAATTTCAGGGCGATAATCCCTGTTTTCATCACCGGCAGAAATCCATCCCGGTTCCGTAACATCTGGATTCACCCCTTGTACGCAGTACGTATGCAGGTACTGAAGTATCTCCTGAATTTTCTCATCCGTATAGGGCTGTTCATAGAACCTGCAATACTCACCCTGACCATTTTCAAATGAAACCATAATTGCCTGGTTCCCATCCTGATCTGTTACAGGAACAATCTGCAGGGTCGTTACTTCATCGTTTTCGCCGTTTTCGCTCTTTGCCGGACTAATAGCCAAAGTACATTCAGATTCCAGACATTCGCCCAGCTTTCTTCCAACCGTCTCAAATGACTCAATCAGAATATGTTCTTCAATATTAATACCTTCATTGTTGTAAATAGTATAAACGTGTTTACTCATAACATCTCCCGTATAATAAGTACCTGCAGAATATTTTCCACAAGTACCCACTGTATATCATATTCAAAAATATACGACTTATAGCATTATTTCATTACTGATAGACATCTCATTATGCAGGTTAATTCTGCTAAGGTATACTAACGCAAATGACATTGTAAGGAACTATTTATGGCATCTTTTTCGTTTATCACTAAGAGTCTTGCAAGGCAGCTTACTGTAAGTATTGGAGCAGCTACTATTCTGGTACTTGTCTTTACGGCACTACTGGTACGTAGCAAGCTGAGCAACAATTATCAATCCATCTCAAATCAATATGTTGAATCCGTCGCCATGCGCTATACAGAAAGTACTTCAAAAATTCTCACTACAGAATTTTCTCTCTGTTCTTCATTACGGGATTCTTTTGAATTATATGAAGAAATTCCTGCAGATTCACGGCGGGTTTATTATGATGAGCTGCTAAAGAAGACCCTTGAAGCAAATCCGAATCTGGTAGACGCCTATACTGTTTGGGAACCAGATGCTTTGGATGGAAATGACAGTGCATATATTAATGCTCCACATCACGATGATACCGGTCGTTTTATTCCTTACTGGACAAATGCCGATGGCGTCATTGATGTCTGCGAACTGACGGACTATGTAGGTGCAAGCTGGTACGAAGATCCGCTGCACAGCACAAAAGGAATTCTGATTGATCCCAACCCGTATGAAGTTGCCGGAAAAACAATCTGGGTATGCGGTGTAGCATTTCCAATCCACAATAAAGAAGGAAAAGCCGTAGGTACAGTCGGAATCGATATGTCACTTGATACACTTACAGAAATAATTGAGTCTGCAAAAATCTATGACACCGGATATCTTTCCCTCATTTCAAATTCCGGTCTTGTGGCAGTAGACCGAAATAAAGAGCTGGAAGGTGAGATTCATCCACGGTTTCAGAGTGGAGAAACTGCAAATCTCTTTAAAACAGCAACCACTACCCTAAGTCCTTTTACTTATGCAGAAAGAAACAATGGAAAGGCTATCCTTGTTTACACCGTTCCATTTAAGGTAGAAGATGCCGATGAAACCTGGTATGTCGGTCTGAATGTTCCGGATGCCGAAATCAATAAAGACCGTATTGCTATTGTTGCCGTAATATCCGTCATTTTTGTTGCTGCAGCATTTTTTATTATCCTTGTTCTGTATGTCATCATAAAAAAACTGACCCAACAGATGAACAAAGGTGTCACCGCAATGAAAAATATCGCAGAAGGTGATGGCGACTTGACTGTACGTATGGCAGTAAAAAATGAAAACGAATTGGGCACTATGTACCGGTACTTCAATGAAACCATAAAAAAAATTCAAAGCTCAATCTCGCTGGTAAAGGCTTCATCAGAAGAGATGAACCGTATCGGTGGAAAACTGTCTGATGATATGAACGACACAGCGGCTGCTGCAAATCAGATTACGGCAAACATTGAAAGTGTAAACCGTCAGATTCGACAGCAGGGACAGAACGTTAATGAATCTTCTGATTCCGTAAACCGCATTGATAACTCAGTACAGAGTCTGATTAAAGACATTCAGAAACAAAGTACCAGTGTTGCACAGGCTTCGTCCGCCATTGAAGAAATGGTTGCCAATATCAGTTCCGTTGCCAACATTCTGATGAAAAACAGCGAAACCATTGGAAAACTTGAACAATCGGCAGAAGATGGTCGTGAAAACATCAAGAAAACGGTTGAATCTACAGAAAAAATCCTGAACCAATCAAAAACCCTGCTTGAAGCAAGTAAAATCATTCAAAGCATAGCAAGCCAGACAAACCTGTTGGCAATGAATGCTGCTATTGAAGCAGCTCATGCAGGGGAATCAGGAAAAGGATTCTCCGTAGTTGCTGATGAAATCCGTAAACTGGCAGAAAACTCCAATAATCAGGGTAAGTCAATTACCGTAAATCTGAAAACTACCCTGCAGAGTATTAATGAGGTAGCAGAATCTACCGGCAAGATGCAGCAGAAGTTTAACGACATCTATATGCTTACTCAGGATGTTGCAAAGCAGGAACTGACCATAAAGAGAGCCATGGATGAACAGAATGAAGGTGGTGGACAGGTTCTTGATGCAATGCGCCAGATTAATGACATTACCATTCATGTTCATGACGGTGGTGATGATATGGTAAATGCTTCTGCTCAGGTTCGGGAAAAAATGGATAACTTAACCAGATTGACTGATGAAATCACTACCAGCATGGAAGAAATGGCACTTGGTATGGAGAGCATCAACAGCGCTATTAATTCTGTCAATGACCTTACCCATCAGAACAGGATGCAGATTGACGAACTGAACAAAGAAGTTATTAAGTTCAAAGTATAACAGCATCACGAAAGGAAAAAATCTTTTCAATTCCTCTTTCTGTTACTATCTTTAGAAATGTGCTATTCTTGTAGCAATAAAATCAAGAAAGAGGAATGCTATGAATTACAACGAATTTGTTTCTGAAGCTAACGCCAAAGCCGCAGAACTGCATGACGCAATGGTTGCACGCGTAAAAGAAATTGCAGAAAACGCATCTGCAGCTGGCGAAAAATATGCTGACTATTTTGCCAAGGCTGCCAATGTTATTCTTACCCGCGAAACCCTTGCTGCTGCCGTTGCAGACGGATCATATTTCAAACTGAGCATGGATGAACTGGCCGACTGGGATGAAATCCTGACCGGCGAACTGTGTGAAGAAGTATACGATGTAAGCTACGCCAACCCTACCTATGCCGTAGCAGAACTGGGTGACCTGGGACAGATTCTGAGCGCTCTGTATACCCGTCTGATCTGGATGACCGAAGATAGTATGACCGGCCGTCTGTTTCTTTTGGCCAATGCAGAAGAACTGCTGGTAAAAACCTATGATGCCGTAGCTGCCGGAACTGCCACCAAAGAAAGCCTTACTGCTCTGATGCGGGAATTCTACGGAAAGAATTCACCTCTTTACTTACAGGTTGCTGTACGTGAACAGGTTGATCCTACCATGGACTACTACCGGAACATCATTACTGAAAGTGATCTTTCGGACCTGCGGTACCTGTACAACTACGGACTCCATGTTACGGACAACGAAATTGAAACCGCTAAGTTCATCAACAGCCTGCCGGAAGCTGATGTACAGGCCATGGCAGATACCTTCACCCAAGGATTCCTTATCGGGTACGAAAAACTGGGTAAAGACATCCACAAGAAAAAGGCTGTTTCTTTGTACTACACCATCGGTTTTGAACGTATGATGCGTTTTGCCATCAATAATATGAAAAAAGAAGGCCTTGAATGTGTTGTAGGTGGAAGCCGCCTGCAGACTACTGAAGCCAACCGCCAGTTTGAATATGACCACAAAGATGACCTGGCTCTGGTTCTGGACGCTGAATATGTTGAAAAACGTGCCAAAGTGTACCAGGAAGCCTTTGAAACCGTAAAAGAAGCCGCTGCAGGTTTTGCAGGCCCGTGTGTTCTGGAAACCTTTGGTGAAGCAGAATTCCAGCCGGAAAACAAAAAAGAAGCCCTCTCTTATTCCGGTGACCAGCAGATGCTTAACGTTAAGCTTATGAGCCAGATGCGCGCCGTTTCTGCCCAGTACATCAACATGGAAGAACGCAGCTTTACCATCATTGCTTACCCTATTCCGGAAATCGGCGATAAGTTCAAGGAGATTTTTGCAGAAACCGTAAAGGTAAACACCCTGGACTACAAGACCTACGAAGACATCCAGCAGAAGCTGATTGACGTACTGGATCAGGCCGATTACGTAACCGTTACCGGCCGCGGCAAAAACCGCACCAACCTGACCATCAAGAACTGGGAACTGACTGACCCTTCTAAACAGACTGCTTACGAAAACTGTGTAGCCGATGTAAACATTCCGGTTGGCGAAGTATTTACTTCTCCGGTACTGGAAGGCACCAACGGCCTGCTGCACGTTACCGAAGTATACCTGAACGGTCTGAAATTCAAGGACCTGGAAATTGAACTGAAAGACGGTATGATTACCCGCTACACCTGCGGCAATTTTGAAACCGAAGAAGAAAACAAAAAGTTCATGCTTGATAACGTTCTCTTCCAGCATGAATCAGTGCCGATCGGTGAGTTTGCCATCGGTACCAACACCGTTGCCTACAAAATGGGTATTGAGTACGACTGCCAGGGCAAACTGCCTATCCTGATTGCAGAAAAAACCGGCCCTCATTTTGCCATGGGTGACACCTGTTTCAGCCGCAGCGAAGAAGTAAAAACTTTCAACCCTGACGGAAAGGAAATGGTAGCCAAAGACAACACCTGTTCACGGAAACGCGGTACCGACAAGGCCGATGAAGCATACTTCAACTGCCATACGGACATCACCATTCCTTATGACGAACTGGACACAATCGTAGCACACCGCAAAGACGGCACCACCGTTGACGTTATCCGCGGCGGCCGCTTTGTTGTTCCTGGTACTGAAAAGCTTAATGAACCTCTGGACCAGATGAACAAATAAAGGCTGACCCTTTGGGATGCTGGCTGCGTTGGCAGCGGCTCTGCGGTGCTCAACGGCCACAAGGCCGCCTGCGCTCCTGGAACCGCTGCCGCCTTGCCAATCACCCCAAATCATCCAGCCTTTAGCTACCCAGAAGGCTGTTCCTTTGAGGGCACTGGCCGTAGCTGACAAAAAGGGCCCGCCCTTCACAGGTGTGCAGTCAGCCGCCACTTGCCCCGCAGGTAGCGGCTGACAAAACAGCTGATGCGGCAGATCCAGTCCAGAAGCATGGCATACCATACCCCTACGGCGCCCATACCAAACTGTTCACCTAAAAGCCAGCCGAATACTACGCGGAACAGGAACATGCTGAGAACACTGGCCCACATGGTAAATTTTACGTCGTTACAGGCCCGGAGCATGTTGGGCAGTACAAAAGCCAGAGGCCACATGAACACGGCGCAGGTATTGTGTATCAAAACCAGCTGCTTTGCCAGAGCCGTAGTTTCAGGACCTAGCCCATACAGAGAAAGAATCCAGTCCAATCCCAGGGTAAGCCCCAGAACTACAACTGCTGTTCCCAAATGAGCCTGCAGCACCATGCGTCTGGTATAATACCGTATCTGTTTTTCATCCCGGGCTCCTACGCACTGCCCGATTACCGTAATCACTGCCAGGTTCATGGCTTGCCCGATAAGAACACCCATGGAATCAAGATTATTTGCAACACCGTTGGCTGCTATCTGAACCGTACCAAAGCCGCTGATAATGCTGACAACCATAACCCGGCCAAGTTGAAACAGTCCGTTTTCTATGCCGCTGGGAATACCGATATGCAGAATCTTTCTGATTTCTGACAGATCCAATGCAAAGCGGCCACTCTCCAGATATATCTGCTGGTCCGGCTTTTTGAGCAGTACATACAGAATCAGAGCACCTGCCAACCGGGATACCAGCGATGGTACTGCAACACCGGCAACACCCATTCTGAACACAAAGATACACAGTGCATTACCAGCCACATTAATCAGGTTGATGATTACTGAAACCTTAAAAGTAATGGATGCTTTACCCATGCTGCGGAACAGGGCGGCACAGGCGTTGTACATGGCAAGAAAAGGGAATGAAAACGCAGATATAACAAGATATATGATGGCATTTTCAAAAACATCATCTTCTATGCGACCAAAAAGCAGGCGCAAAAGCGGATTCCGGAACAGAATACACAGAACTCCGATGGCAACACCACCGGCAATGACCGTAGCCATAAGCTGCCGGGCACTGTTTCGGGCAGCATCTTCTTTTTTTGCGCCAAGATACTGGCTGGTAACAACAGCACCACCGGTAGCCAGGGCCGCCAGAACGCCAAAAATCAATACGTTAACCATGTCTATCAGGGAAACACCACTGATAGCAGCCTCTCCAACACTTGAAACCATCATGGTATCTGCCATGCCCACCGTAAGGGCCAGCAGCTGTTCAAATACAAGAGGAATTACCAGTTTACGGAGAGCTGCAGCAGAAAAAAGGTAGTTCTCCGGAATTGCAGATGATTTCATACAGGCAGTATACCACGGCTGACATTGTGATGACAGAGTGATTCATGGTACACTGATGAATCCCGCAAGGGAACGAAAGAAGGAAACACCATGACAGAACAATTACAGAAACACATTGATTATCTTTTGAAAACTTTTGAAGAGATGGAGCATTACGCCAACGCTGCCCATGTCCTCAACTTTGACCTTGAAACCATCTGCCCTAAAAAAGCCATGGAACACCAGGGAGAAACCGCAGCATTCCTTTCAAATCAGGCATTCAAACTGACAAAGGCACCGGAATTTATTGAAGCAAGCGAATATCTGTGGGATCACCGGGATGAACTGGACAATGATTTCCAGCAGTCACTGGCATTCCAGCTGCACATGAACCAGGTTCGCACCAAAAACATTACACCTGAAATGGACAGAGAGTTCTCCATGGTATTCCAGAAAGCTTATATCGACTGGTTGGAAGCAAAAGAATCGTCAGATTTCTCTAAATTTGCCCCCAGCCTGAAAGCCGTACGGGATACCCAGTTAAAACAGCTTGAGCTGTGGACCGAAAAACAGAGCGAAGCATACAACAATCTGCTGGATGAATTTGAACGCGGCATGACCATGGCTGATCTTGATGCCATTTTCGGTGAATGCAAAGACCGTCTGATTCCACTGCTGAAAAAAATCATGGCATCCAAAAAGAACATCCGCACCGATTTCCTTTCACGCAAGGTAACTGATGCCCAGCAGGCAGAATTCAGCCGCTACCTGCTTGAAATCATGGGATTTGACTTTACCCGCGGTGCCTTTACTACCACCGAACATCCTTTTACCGACGGTCTTGCAAAAGACGATATCCGCGTAACTACCCACTACTACCCCAATGCCTTTACTTCAAGCATGTATTCCATCATCCATGAAGGTGGACACGCCCTGTTTGAAATGTTCCAGCCGGCAGAAAACTACATCTGGAATATCGATGGCGGAAAAACCATGGGGCAGCACGAATCGGTTTCACGGTTCTACGAAAACATCATCGGCCGTTCCCGTGAGTACATCCATCTGGTATACCCCAAGGCAAAAGAAATCTTTGCAGAACAGCTGGCTGACGTATCAGAAGAAGAACTGTATGAAGCCGTAAACACCGTAACCCCGTCCCTTATCCGTACGGAATCAGATGAGTTTACCTATACTTTCCACATTATCATCCGCTATGAACTGGAAAAGGCTATTATTGCAGGAGAACTGGACATTGCCGGTGTTCCTGCCGCATGGAATAAAAAGTATGAGGAATATTTGGGCGTAACACCAGCCAATGATGCAGAAGGTTGTCTGCAGGACGTACACTGGTCAGGAAATTTCGGCTATTTCCCGGCTTATGCCATCGGTAACTTCTATAACGCCATGTACTGGAACAAAATGAAGGAAGAATTTGATGTTGCTGCAGCCGTACGCTCCGGAGATTTTGCAAAAATCAACGGATGGATGACCGAACACGTATGGAAAAAGGCAGACCGTCTTGCTCCAAAAGAATGGATTCAGGAAATCACCGGCCGCACCATCACCGCCAAAGACTTCCTGGACTATCTGG
Source organism: Treponemataceae bacterium (assembly GCA_045597345.1). Classification (GTDB taxonomy): domain Bacteria; phylum Spirochaetota; class Spirochaetia; order Treponematales; family Treponemataceae; genus Treponema_I. The sequence continues at coordinate 11,215 of JAZLJW010000249.1, read as the reverse complement.
AAACCAAATACAGCACCCTGTACGAACTGTAATACGATAGGTTAATCGTAGACCACTACCTGATTTTTGCCGTTAGCTTTTCCGGCATACAGGCGGTGGTCTGCCTTATCAATTAATTCGTGGATAGGCATATCGCTTTCTATAACAGCAACACCACAAGTTACCGTTACCTGAAACACTTCCCCCTGCCACTGGAATTCACGGTTTGCCATTTTTTCCGTAATCATCTGCAAGTGCGTATAAAAAAGTGACAAATCAGAAACAATCTGACCGAGTACCAGGAATTCTTCCCCACCCCATCGACATACAGCTGATTTGTCTTTTTCAAGAATTGCAAAATCTTCCGCAAAAGTTTTAAGAACCATATCACCGGCGTTATGCCCGTAGGTATCGTTAACTTTCTTAAAATCGTCAATATCGAAAATTGCTACAGCAAAAGGCACTGCATTATTTTTCCAGGATGACAGAAAGGAATCAAACACAGACCTGATACCCAACCTGTTCAGAAGTCCTGTCAATTCATCAATATCAGCCTGCTTCTGTAATCTGATTACAGACCGACTCAAACGCATCCGGTATACATCAGAGAACACAAGCAGTTCAATCAACGTCCCTATGGTATTGAAAAAAGACATCTTCTGCAAAACACGTTCCTCAAGGATGTACCATGGCTCCAGATATTGGGAAAGAATCATCATAAGCAGATACAGCGATACCGAGCCAATTTCGACAAGCACAGGTTTGCGTGATGGCTGTCCTTTCCGGTGGCTTGAATACAGGATGAAAAATGCAGAACAAAGTGTTCCATAGCATACAACCTGAAAACCACCATCAATTCCTACAGCAAGAAACGAGATAATCATCTGAGTCCACAAAACAAGCACTGTGACAAATACAGAAGTATCAACACTGATCCGGTTTATGTGGTGTAATCTGAGTATGATAAGAAAGTAGACTATGCACAGGATATTCTGCACATAGAAAAGAGTATACGGGGCATATTCCAGACAGAGCATCAGAAGAATAAAGTGAGATGCAATAAAAAGCCACACGACAAGCTCAAAAAGCTTCAGACTGGGAAAATGCCGTTCCATAAAATCAGTATACTTCAACAGTGTACTTTTATCACCATTTTACGGTATACTTTTACCCACTATTCCACTGTAAGAAAACGAGGTTGATATGGTAATTCTTACTCTTAACTGCGGTTCTTCTTCCGCAAAATACCAGGTTTACGACTGGGACAATAAAGATGTACTGGCTTCAGGTGTTGTAGAACGTGTTACTCAGGCCGGATCCGTAATTACCCACAAAGCAAAGGGCAACAAAGTAGTAAAAGAAAGTCCATGCCCTACCCACAAAGAAGCAATTGAACTGATTCTTCAGATGATTACCGACAAAGAAGTTGGTGTAATTTCAGATCTGAGCGAAGTAGGTGCTGTAGGCCACCGCGTACTGCACGGTGGAGAAAAATTCAAGAAATCTGTTCTGGTAACTCCTGAAGTTCTTGAAGGTTTCAAAGAAGTAATTGACCTTGGTCCTCTGCACATGCCTGCAAACATCATGGGTATTGAAGCTGCTCAGAAAGTTATGCCAAACGTTCCACATACTGCCGTTATGGATACTGCATTCCATCAGACCATGCCGGCTTCTTCATTCATGTACGCCATTCCTTACGAATGGTATGAAAAATACGGTGCACGCCGCTACGGTTTCCACGGAACTTCTCACCTGTACTGTGCAAAACGTGCTTCTGTACTGCTGCACAAAGCTCCTAAAGATACCAACGTAATCATCTGCCATGTAGGTAACGGTGCTTCTGCTGCTGCCGTTAAAAACGGCTGCTGCTACGATACTTCAATGGGTATTACTCCTCTTGAAGGTCTGGTTATGGGTTCACGCTCTGGTGATATGGACTGTGCACTGCCATTCTACATCATGCGCAAAACCGGCATGACTGCTGACGAAATGGACACTGCACTGAACAAGAAATCTGGTCTTCTGGGTCTTACCGGCCAGTACACTGACCGCCGTGACGTTCAGGATGCTGCTAAAAAAGGTGACGCAAAAGCTCAGCTGGCAGTTGATATGGAATGCTACCGCCTGAAGAAATACATCGGTTCCTACATGGCTGCCATTGGTGGCGCAGATGCCATCGTATTCACCGCCGGTGTTGGTGAACACGCTCCTGCTATCCGCGCAAAAGCTGTTGAAGGTCTTGAATTCCTGGGCATCAAACTGGATCCCAAAAAGAACCTTCTTGCCAACACCAGCAATGCAGAAACCTGCATCAGCGCCGATGACTCTAAAGTTAAGATTTTCGTAATCCCAACTGATGAAGAACTGGTTATGACCGAAGATGCTTTTGCCATCATGAACGGCACCTACGATGTTCACACCAACTTTACCTACACTTTTGAAAGCCCGGACTACGTAAACAAAGCACGTGCCGCAGCCCTTGAAAAAGAACTGAAGGAGCTGCCCGAACTGGCTACCATCCTGGCAAAATAAATTGTAATGCATCTTTTCCGCGCTGGCGGCGTTGCCGAGGCGGTTTCGATGCTCAACGTCCGGCAGGACGCCTGCGCTCTCAACCACGCCGGCGCCTTGCCATCACGAAAAATCTGCATCACAAATGTAAAGCCGGCCTACGTCGGCTTTTTTTATGACTGATGAAAAATCGGGAGGCGGGACGGGGACGTGCAAAAACTGTTGAAGCCCTGTGCAATAATTTCTTCGCAGGGCTTCACCTGTAGCGAGATATCGAGCGGTTTTGCACGTACCCATCACGCCGGTAGATTTTTCAGGAAACTTATTTGAACAACATTCCTTGTTTCAGCTGATCGCAGCTGCCTTCTCCATTAAAGTATTCTGCCACCGCATAGCCAAACTCCATGGCAGTACCGGGACCACGGCTGGTAATCAGGTCTCCGTCCACAACGACACGGTCATCGCACCAGGTTCCCGTACAATCAGTAGCTACCTGGTCTTCCATATCAGGATAACAGGTGAATTTTTTTCCATTGAGCACACTGGTGTGTCCCAAAACAACGGCAGGAGCGGCACAGATGGCAGATACCAGCAGGCCGGCTTCTTTCATAGTTTCAATCAACCCGCACACCTGTGCATTTTCTCCCAGATGAGCAGCACCCGGCATACCGCCAGGGCACATAACACCGTCCGGTAACTCTTTTTCGGCCAACAGTTCTTCAAGAGTCAAAGCACACTGTACTCCAAAACCATGGGAACCGGTTACTACAATAGGGCCCCGTACACCAGGATTTGCACAGGCTGCAACCAGACGCACCTGAATACCACTGCGTACCAGAATATCAGCCGGAGCCAGAGCTTCCGTTTCTTCAAATCCTTCAGCCAGCAACACAACAACAGTTTTCATATCATCATCTCCTTATCAGCCTCCGCGACAATAGTCGCACGCAGCTGCAATCGCACGTACCTGTGCGATATCTCATTGCTTATTTCTCAATTCATGGGAAAGCACCGATGCCAGATACCGCTCAGAATAATTTCCAAAGTTCCCACTGCCCGGTATTCCATAGTGATATACTATATCAAAAATCCGTGAAAACGCATCATCAGCTTCAGCACTCGTCTGGGTAAACAGAATCAGTTTTGCGCCGTTTTTCTTTGCCTTTTCAAGAACCGGATAAAAATACCGTGCAAAATCATTATCAACCGTTGTCAGCAGAAAAACATCCCTTGAACAGGATTGAGTAATAACTTCAAATTGGGTTCCAATATCGTAAAACAAATGTGATGGATACCCCATGGTTATCATATCTTTATGGAAGCAGGAAAGTGTTATCAAATCTTCCGGCGTTCCGATGAAATACCGGTTGGGACAGGAACAGAACAGCAGGATGATACGGCGGATCAAGGGCAGATCAAGATGGCCCCGGGTAGCTTCAAGATTGCAGTGTATGGAATCCAGAGAAATAAGGTCCGGGTTATCATCATACTTGGTACTGCGGACTGTCCGGGATAATTCCTGTATGGCAAAGAATTTCATGTGAAAATCACGATAACTGGTAAAACCGCATTTTTTCACAAACCGGCTGATGGTTGCCGGAGAAACGCCCGTTTGGGCAGCGAGCTCTTCGATTGTCAAAGATTTCTGTCCGGCCAGCAGATTGATTATTTCCTGAATAAGATGAAAATCACTGCTTACGCTGGTTGTCGTTCCCTCCAGACCGATTAACTGTTGAAAGGCTCCATAACTTGTTGCAATATCCATACCGCAAGTATACCATGAAAACAGCTCTTTTTTTTCATGGTATGAAAATTCTTTTCACAATCCGGTAAATTCCTTCCAAATGGTCTGTGGAATCCACACCAGAGCAGCACTATCTTTTTTGTATTGGACAACCCAATAAAAAGGACAACGATGTATGAAAAAAAAGAGTACCTTACTCGCCATGGCTGTTCTGACTGCACTTATCTGCATCAGTTGCGCAAGTAACAAAGGAGCTGTAGTGGAAAACCCTACCTACACCATTTACTTTGTCCGTCACGGACAGACCCTGTTTAATGTCCAGGACCGTGCCCAGGGATGGTGCGATTCCCCATTAACAGAAACCGGTATCAGTCAGGGTAAACAGCTGCATGACAAAATGAGCGGCATTCAGTTTGACGGTGCCTATACCAGCATCAGTGAACGGGCCTATGACACCTGCAACTACATCCTTGAAGGCACCGGCATTACCCCGATAATCAATGAAGACCTGAAGGAAATGAACTTTGGTTCAATGGAAGGTGAACCCGGTAATCTTCTGTGGGACAGTTACCCCTACCGCCTTGCCAACGGCTGGACCGACAAAGGCGGTGAAGACTGGCAGATGCTGGGAGAACGCGCAACCCGTGCCGTACAGAAAGTAGTAGATGATAACCCCAACGGAGGAACATTCCTGCTGACTAGTCACGGAATGACCATTCTGGCCTATGCACAGACTAATTTTGCCGACAGTCCCGTTCTGGCAGACTTCTTTACAAAATATCCTACCGGCATGCCAAACTGCGGCTGTATCAAAGTAGTGTACAGCGATGGCAGATTCGACCTGGTAGAAATGCCTGTTGAAGCATTCCTGCTTGATAAATAACACACTACAGCGGCATGTCAGTACGGCGTGCCGCTTTTTTTTCTCCATTCCTGCAATTTCTTACTATATCAGGGTGATAAAAACAATTTCTTGTTAACTGGTATGTATTGCAGTACAATTATACTTAATTATGAAACAAGTATTGATTTTAGACGCCCCGCTCCTTTTCCGCGAATTTTTTAAAGAAAAACTTAATGCTGCCCAGATTAATGTAGATATAGGGACCTTAGCGCGTGACGGCTACACAAAGCTTGTTTCAAACCTGCCATCCCTGGTAGTAATTGATTGTTCCAATGATTTAAACGGAATGATGGATTTCCTGGAACAGAAACGGGCAAACCCCAATACAGCAAATATTCCGGTCATTGTTACCGGAGATCAGCTGGATCGTGAATTTTTACAGACCCTTCCCGCATACCGCGTAGTCCGCTACTTTAACAAACCCATAAAATTCGATTTCTTTTTCGACTTTCTCGGCCGCTGCTTGAAATCAGCCTTTACCATCGATACAACGCCCTGTATTCTCGAAACACATCTGAATAATAACATCATTTTCATTGAACTGGCTCAGGCGCTTAACCGTGAAAAAGTGTCGCTGCTGAAATACAAAGTGACCGAAATGATTGATCAGAATAAACTGCAATCACCGAAAATCGTGCTCATGATGACCGATTTACCACTTTCCTTTGTAGATGGTTCAAATCTCGAATTCCTCATGCAGAATATTACCGCTGACCCTCGGGTAAAACCGCAAAATATAAAGATTCTTTCCTTTGATCCATTTACCCGGCAGCTTATTGCCGGTCACCCGGAATTCTCGCAGATTCAGGTTGTAGAAAATCTTTCAAGTGTTCTTACTAGTCTGGTAGGGAACGAAGGTATAATGGATGTTGCAGATACCATCAGCGATAAAATACTGACTGCAACCGAAGATACCAGTACCGGCTCAGTAGAAATGCGCTTTTACAGCGACAGCACCATGAACACCGTCACTGACCAGACTGACAGCAACCTGATTCAGATTGCATTGGTTGATGATGATCCTGTCACCTTGAAAATGCTTTCAGCTTCATTTGAATCAATACAGATTAAGGCTGATACCTTTTTGTCAGGTGCTGAGTTCCTGGCACGGACCAACACCGTCCGATACAATCTGGTTATTCTTGATATTTTTATGCCTGGACTTTCAGGATTTGATATACTTAATACTCTTTTCACCCGCCATTTTCCCGGTTCCGTTATTGTTTATTCAACGGCAAGCCAGCGGGAATCAGTGGTACAGGCACTAAGTCTTGGAGCAAAGGCATATCTGGTAAAACCGCAGAAACCAGAAGCTGTTATTCAAAAAGCAGCAGAAATACTCGATCTTCCGCTGTAACATCGGGGAGGTTCTATGGCAGATACACAACTGGCAAATCCTTTTTTCGCCAATGCAGTTCATGAATTGCGGACTCCAATCCAGACAATAATTGGAACATTGGAGCTTATGGATGAAACATCCCTTAACCCTGAACAGGCAGAATATGTCCGACAGGTGGGAGTCAGTGCCGATATTCTGCTTTCTCTGGTAAACGACCTGCTGGACTTTTCAAAAATTGAAAGTGGCAAATTCAAAATCGAACGTATCGGCATGAACCCTGCCATCGTTGCAGAAACTACAGTAGAACTGATGAGTATAGAAGCCCACAATCGTGGACTGGAAATACTCACTGACATTGATTACAGCCTATCAACAAGCATTTGGGGTGATCCCACCCGGTTACAGCAGGTTATCCTGAACCTGGTAAAAAATGCCGTAAAATTTACTGCCACCGGATACGTTTGCGTACGGCTAACCCGCTCTCCGGACAAAGAAAACACCATGCTTTTTGAAGTGCTTGATTCCGGCATCGGTGTTGCAGATGACAAAAAAGACGCAATTTTCAAGGACTTTGTGCAAGCCGACGCTTCAACAACCCGTAAATACGGTGGCACAGGTTTAGGACTTTCCATCTGCAGAAATCTGGTAACCCTTATGGGAGGAACCATAGGTGTAGCAGATAATCCGGAAGGTTCCGGCAGTGATTTCTGGTTTGAGCTGCCCTGTGAGCCTTGTCCTGATAAAGCCGAAAATGATATTGCTACCGTTCCGCTGTCTATCCCGCTCAATACCAGAATCCTGATAATTGATGATTCCCTTCTGGCAATTCGCAGCCTTACAGGAAAACTGCGGGAGTTCGGTCTTGTCAATATTGATTCAGCCAGCAGCGGTGAAGAAGGCATTGAGAAAATGCGCTCAGCCGTAAAAAATAACGAACCTTACGCCATTGTGCTCATTGATATGATTATGCCGAAAATGGACGGATGGCGTCTTTCTGCAGAAATCAACGCCGACCGTACCATAAATTCCAGCCGTCTGTACATGATGGTTCCCGAAGGTCAGATGGGCGGTGAAGCAAAGATGAAAATGCTCGACTGGTTTAACGGATATGTATACAAACCGATTAAACGCCGCAAGCTGGTAGAAACATTAAATGAACTTACCGGAGCTTCCCTTGATCTTGAAGAAGCAAAACCAGTAGAGCCACAGAAAGAAGTGACTCCATCACCAGAAGTTCCTGCCGATACTCCACAGTATCCATTCAACCTGCTCATTGCAGAAGATCATCCGGTAAATCAGAAACTGCTGCGAAACTTCCTGGAAAAATTCGGCGCAACCGTTATCAGTGCCGGCAACGGACGGGAAGCCGTTGAACAGCTGAACCAGCATCCTGAAACAGATTTGATCTTCATGGATATACAGATGCCTGAAATGAACGGCGTTGAAGCTACGGATGCAATCCGTGCGTCAGGCTACACTGGAATTATCGTGGCCTGTACGGCAAACACTGATGAATCAGATTTTGCCCTGTACAAAGCACACGGCATGAACGATATCCTTATAAAGCCCTTTAAGAAAGCCAGTGTCGGTGAAGTGCTTGAAAAATGGAAGAGTGCCATCACCTTTGATGCAGTTGCCGAAGAACCGGAAGAAATCGAAGAACTTGAAGAAATCGAGGCTCTGTCAGACAGTATCGATTTTGTAGTAAGTGGCGAAGAAAACCAGAATCCTATTACACAATTATGGGATTTTGATGATTTCATGAACACGGTAAACCATTCAATGGAACTTGCCCTTGATCTTGCAGATCAGTTCATCAACCAGACGCGGATGCTTCTGCTCATGGGAAAGCAGTCACTGCTTGACAAGAATCATCAGGGTATAGCCCGCATCGGTCATGCCATTGCAGGATCTGCAGGCTCACTTTCATCACATACGCTGTTTTCTCTGGCAAAATCGCTTGAAGCAGCGGGAAACGAAGGTAATCCGGACAAGGAATCAGAAATTCTGAACAAAATAAGCGCCGAATTCACCCGTTTTGAGTTTATGTCAAACGAAATAAAAGAGCAGAATCAAGCACAGTCATGAACGCATATACCGGAAATTTTCACACTCACACCACATTCTGTGACGGAAAAAACTCTCCAAGAGAGATGGCAGATGCCGCAGTAGAAAGTGGAATGCAGTATCTGGGTTTCAGCGGGCACTGCATGTATCCGTTCAGCAGCGACTGGCATATGCATACAGAAGATCTCCCGGCATACAGTGACGAAATTGATGCACTGAAAAAAGAGTACGCGGGAAAACTTACCATCCTGAAAGGATTTGAAGCAGAGTACATTCCAGCTGTTACTGCTCCCGATTTTTCTCAATACACTTCACTAACTCCCGACTATCTTATCGGTGCGGTTCATTACGTATCAAATCCCAAAAATACCGGTCCCTGCCCCCAGTACTATGCGGTAGATGGATTTGCCCAAGAAGTTGCAGAAGGCATTGAAAAAGCATTCTGCGGCAATGCAAAAGCCTTTGTTCAGGAATACTTTGCCTGGGAACGTGCCATGATTGAAAGCTGTACCTTTACCTTTCTGGCACATCCCGATTTAATCCGGCGCCGCAACCGGGAACTGCGTTTTTTTGATGAAACAGATGACTGGTACCGGCGTGAGCTGAAAGAGACAGCCCGTACTATTGCCAAACGCAATGTCATGATAGAAATCAACACTGGTGGTATGGCCCGCGGATGTACCGATTCCCCATATCCCTCTCTGGAATTCCTTACCCTGCTGAATACGCTGCATGTCCCGGCAGTTATCTCCTCAGATGCCCACGAAAAAGCAAACCTGACCTGGGGATTTGACATAGCTATGAATCACGCAAAAGCAGCTGGATATGGAGAATTACAGATTCTTACCGAAAACGGTTTCGTGCCCTATTTCCTCTGATGCGAAACTGTTTCGCTGTACAATTTGTTCCCCTATAGATGCAATATATCAATATTAACCTATTTTTATTCAAAATTGACGGAAATAATACCGTTTCAAATAGTAAACTGGCTAATATCATCCCTTGACCGCAACAATTTTCGGACTGATACTGAATTACAACGAAAACGATTAAGTAGTTGAGTAAAAACGTTTGGAGGAAATAACTGTGCTGCGTATCACTATCAAACAGATTGCTGAACAGTGCGGTGTTTCGGTTGCATCAGTCAGTAAGGCACTGAACAACGCTCCTGACATTGGACCTCAGACTGCAGAACGTATCAGAAATACTGCAAAGGAGATGGGATATTACCCCAGTGCAGCTGCTCAGGCATTGAAAAAAAGCAAGAGCAACAACATCGGTGTAATTCTTGAATCCAGTACAACTCTTGGTATTCAGCATGAGTATTTTCTGCAGATTCTTACCAGTTTTCGCAGCATCATTGAAGGCAAGGGGTACGATACCACCTTTTTAAGCCCCACATTGGGAGTTACCGGAATGAGTTATCTGGAACATGCCCGGTATCGTGGCTTTGACGGCATTCTTGTTGAGCACACTCATTGGGACCGTCATGATCTTCAGGAGTTGATTAATTGTGGAATTCCGATTGTTACCGTTGATTATATGCACGGGAATAACGGAGCGGTTCTTTCAGACAATGAACAGGGAATTCAATCTCTGGTCAGATATGTATATGACATGGGACACCGGAAAATCGCGTTCATCCATGGAAGTGATGTTCCCGTTACCAGAATAAGAGTTGCTGCCTTCTATCATGCCTGTGAAGAGTTGCATCTGGCAATTCCCGAGGATTATGTTGCAGGCAACTGTTACAACGACATGTTCAGCGCTGCAGTGGCAACCAGACAGCTTATGCAGTTGCCTGATCCACCAACCTGCATCCTCTATTCAGATGATATTTCTGCAGTTGGTGGCATGAATGAACTGAAGTTGAGCGGATACCGCATACCGGAGGATATAAGCATAGCCGGATATGACGGATTTCTCATCAGTAATCTGGTGACACCGCGGCTGACCACCGTTCACCAGAATGCAGAAAAAATAGGTCAGCTGGCAGCAGCGGAGCTTCTAAAAGCCATAGAAAGCCCCCGGTCCTATCTGCCACAGCTTCATAAAGTACCCTGTATGCTGATGCAGGGTGAAACAGTTGGGAAACTGTAACTGAGGAATATATACCGGATAAAGAGCCGGATATATATATATAAGTTTTCAGGAGGAAATGTATGAAGAAAACTTCAAAAATCGTTGCAGTACTTCTGGTACTCGCAATGGTTGCTGCACTGCCAGTATTTGCTGGTGGTAGTAAAGACAGTGGAAAAACTGCAGCCGCTACACCAAGCGGAACAATTCCACGTAACGAAACACTGTATTTCGGTGGACAGCAGTGGGGTACTGTAAACAACTACAACCCTTACTCAGGGGACTCAAACAACGGTATGGTATTTGCTGCTAACGCCGGTGGATCACGCTGTCTGGTATTCGAAACCCTCTACATGTGGGATCCTATTACCGGTACCATGAAACCACTTCTGGCTGATGGCGAACCTGTATGGAACGCTAAAAATACTGAAGTAACCGTAAAAATCAAGGCTGCTGCAAAATGGGCAGACGGAACTCCAGTAACTGCTGCAGACGTTAAAGAAACTTTCGATACCAACATGGCTATCGGAACTTCAAGCGGTCTTGCCAACATGGAATACATTTCTGAAGTAAAAGTAGTAGACAACAAAAC
>JAZLJW010000248.1:0-11845 GCA_045597345.1 Treponemataceae bacterium | reverse complement strand
GCATCTGCAGCAGCTGTTGCTGCCGGTGGCGTCATTGGTTTTGCAGGTCTTATTGCTCCCCACATGATCCGTATTCTTTGTGGAGCCGGATACCGTAAAGTACTGCCATTAAGCATGCTGCTGGGAGCTGTGTTCCTGGGTTGGGCAGACATCCTGTGCCGCACCATCAAGCCTCCGCTGGATCTGCCGGTCGGTATCATTACTGCTCTGTGTGGCGTACCTTTTTTTATCGCCGTGCTTCTGAACTACAACAAGAGGTACACTTTATGACTCCCATTCTGACCGCAGCAAACCTTTCAGCTTCCTATGGAACAACTCCTGTACTGAAAAACATTACGGCATCCTTTGAGCCGGGCCACGTAACCTGCCTTATGGGCGCCAATGGCAGCGGCAAGTCTACTCTGCTACACATACTGGCCGGCCTTGAAGTGGCAGGCCTTACGGTAACCGGGGGAACCGTGCAGTACGGATCAGAAACAATCTCCGCTCTGCAGTCGAAAAAGAAAGCTCAGATACTCAGTTTTCTCCCCCAGAACGAACAGTACACCTGGAATTTTTCCGTGTATGATGCGGTGCTTATGGGCCGGTATGCCTGGAGCAATTCTCTGGGGTACACAAAAGAAGATCATGCAGCGGCTGACGCTGCTCTGGCCACAGCTGGATGCAGTCATCTGAAAAACCGGCTTATTTTTGAACTTTCCGGCGGAGAGCTGCAAAGTGTCCTTATTGCCCGCTGTCTTGCCCAGGGAACACCTTATCTGCTTCTAGACGAACCATTCAGTCATCTTGATGGCAACCGGTCTGCCCAATTCATGCAGAACCTGGCAGCTCTTGCTCATGACCATACTCTTGGCGTCATCATCAGTATTCATGATATAAACCTGGCACCACTATATGCAGATACCCTTACCATGCTGCATCACGGGAAGCTTATCGCCCATGGTCCTGTCTCAGAGGTCTTTACCGAAACCGTTTTATCAGAAGCCTATGACACTTCGTATGGTATTTTCGAACATCCTTTTTACCACAAAATGCAGGCATATCTTCTGTAACTCTTTATTCCTTCTGTACATTCCTTTACAATAGAGCTGATGATGTTTTCAAAAGTACGGACAAATATACAAAATGTGTTAGCGTATGAAAAAACCATGGGGGTAGACACCCGATTTTTCTCTCAACTTTTAGGCTGGTATGCCGTTATGCTCTGCATTCTGAGCATACAAAGTGCCCTGTTGCAGCTTCCCTACATCACCCTCTTTTCTTTTTTCATGTCAATTACGGTAAGCATTGCATCCTTTGCAGCAAAACGTGTTCATCACACCTCTGTGCTCAAAGTCGTTATCATCGGCGTTTCGGTCTTTCTGTTTTTCATAATCTTCATCTGCACTACCTATGGCGTAAATCAGGGCTTTACCAATTTCTGGTCATTCATGGCATGCAATATTGTCATCTTCACCTTTGGAATGATTTTCGGATTCTGTTATTCGTTCATTCTGTTCGTGTTCTATGCCACCTATTTCTGGACACCAGCTGGCCAGATCTTAACCCGCTATACCGTGCTCTTTATCCAGCAGCTCCAGAACACGTCGGGCATTCTGGCAAAGCAGCAGCTATATACATACCCGGACTCTTACAAACGCTATTTCCCCCTATGGTATCTGCTGTGGCTGCTTATCATGCTCTGTTTTGATTACTATATCCGGCTCACCCAGATAAAAGAGAGAAAGGTTGAACAGACATTACAGCATGATCTTTCAAAAGCGCTGGAAAAAGCAGAGCACCATATTGTAGAAGGATTATCCACCATTGTTTCAGTTATTGATGAAAAGGATGAGTACACCAAGCTGCACTCTGAGCGGGTTGCCCGGTACACGCAGTTGATTGCGAAAGCCTACGGAATAACCGACACAAAAGAACTTGAGCGGATGTATCAGATTGCTCTTCTTCATGACATCGGGAAAATTGCCATACCGGATGCCATTCTGAAAAAATCCCAATCCCTGACTGATGAGGAATTCACCATCATGAAAACCCACACGTTTCTTGGGGAGAAAATTCTGCAGAATCTGACATTTTTGCCCGATGCGCCTTCAGGAGCTATTTATCATCACGAAAAGCCGGATGGCACCGGATACCCCAAGGGACTTACCGGTGCTGACATCCCCCTCATTGCCAGAATTATCAGCGTGGCAGACTCTCTGGACGCCATGAATTCCAGCCGGGTATACCGGGACAATTGTTCAAAAGAGTTTATTCTGGATGAATTCCGTAAGAACAGCGGCCATCAGTTTGATGCCGATGTGGTGACCGTAGTATGTCGCTTGATTGAGGATGGTACCATTGAAACTACATGACAGTGTACGTACATCAGCTGCAAATGCTGCTAAATATGCTTTTTTCCAGAACAGAAAACCAACGTCTGCGTCTTTGATTCTAACCTTTGGAATTTGCATTGCCGCTTTCCTCTTTTTTATGTACGCCGTTGCCGGAACTTTTTCCTTTCTGGCGCTTATTGCAGCCATCACCTTTTCTATCCTGTATCAGGGTATTGTCATTGGAAATATCTATGCGGTACTTCTTTTCGTTTGTACAGAACTCTTTTTCCGCACTACTCTGTTTTATCCTTTACCCGCTCGTTATCTCAGTGACTTTCAGACAAAAATTCCTGTTTTTGTCTTTTATTTTTGGGGTCTTTCCATCATCATCATGTACCAGATTCAAAAGTTCCGGTATTTGACCGATAACTACAGAACAGAATTGGAAGAACGCATTCAAGCTGGTACCAAACAGCTTTCCAATATTTCACTTGATGTCATCAATTCACTGTTTGATGCCTATGTACTGAAAAATCCTACGGCTAAGAACCATTCCATGAATGTGGCATACCTGTCTGAGCAGATTGCCCGAAAAGTAACCCCAGATCCCCAGTTCGTCAAAAAAGCATATTACGCCGGACTATTGCACAATGTGGGAAAAATCAGGTTTTCTGACGAATTTACTACCGTGGAAACTTTTTCACCCGAAGAATACGGGTACTATACGTCACACACGGTATTTGGTGCCGAACTGCTGGAAAAACTTTCTCTGCAGGATATTGCAGATGCCGTGCGATACCATCACGAAAAGATGGATGGTTCAGGATTTCCCGAAGGTTTACGGGGAGACGACATCCCTTTTCTGGCACAGATTGTTGGGCTTGCAAACACGACCGAAAACCTGCTGGCAGCACAGACACCGGAGCCAGAAATGACACTGCTGCTGAAAAGAAAAGCCGGTGTCGAATACCCGGAGCACCTGGTTGCTGTCATACTGGATATCCTGCTGTAAGCTTGCTGTGGCTCCGAGCCCGGCCTGCACTCAGAACCAACCGCCTATTCAAGGATCGTTATCTCTACGCGACGGTTAACAGCCTTTCCTTCACTGGTAGCATTATCTGCCACCGGACGGTCAGAACCATACCCGATATACAGGAACCGTTCAGCCCCAATTCCCCGCTTTGTTAACTCATCAACGATTTTCCTGGCACGGGCAATAGACAGATTCTTTTCTCCCGTCGGGTTTCCGGTTGCAGCAGAGTGACCTTCTACCAGAAACTGGCCTTGGCCGCATTCTTTCAAGGCAGCAGCAATCTGATCAAGCCGTATTTTCTCTCCAGCCAGAAGCTGATCATTATCCGGTGCAAACTGCAGATTGCGGATACTTAAACGAAGCCCTGCAGGCGTGTCTTCTACAATCATGTTGTTTTCTGCCGCTGGAGAAATAGCTGGTACGACTACTGATGATGCTGATGCAGCAGCACTACTTGAACTCCGGGCACCGGGTACAGTGATGCGGGAACGTGAATCTGTAAGAGAGGTCACTTCGACAGGCTCAGTGATCTGTGATGTTTGGCCAGTGGTCCTGAATTCCTGGTCAGTAGCCGGTGATGTTCGGTCCGTAGTCTTTGGCGTTTGATCAGTGGTTGGACGACCGGCAGTCTGTACACTTTCATCGGTTTTCGCAATCCGGTTCAGCGCACGAAGTACCGTATCACGTTCTACTGCCGGTGGATATTCTGTAAAAAGCAGGGTCGTTCCCTTAAACTGCACCTGTCTGCCGTCTTTATATACAAAGGTTTCATCAAGCTGATCGCTGATAACTACCGCAGCACCCGTTTCAATACTTACCATGATATCTGCCGTATGTTTACCGGTAGCCTGTACCAGATCAGGATCCCCGTCATAGTCATGAGCAAGAGTACCATCGCCATACCGGGTTGCCCACTGAGCCGTCAGATGACGGCAGGGAATCCCCTTATACACCTGATCATCAACGTAGGTGTACTGCACCTGTACCGCAAGACGGGTAAATATGCCGGTATTAAGCGGGTCAACACTGCGTTCTGCCTGAGAAGTCCAACTTTGGCCGGGACTTACCGGCTGCGAAGGAAAAGACGGAAAACTGCGGTAACTGGGAAATCCGGTATCACAGGCTTTGGCACCACGACCAGGACCAAGAGTACCGGTAACGATAACCGGCACTACAGTCAGTTTTCCGGCAGGGCTGATATGAAAAGTAGACGGCATCATGGCGTCAATACCGATACTGGAACTGCCAGTTGTTCGGGTTCCCTCATATACCATGAAATTTCCTGTAAACCAGGCATCTTTTTTAAAGCTTGCGGCACAGTCAGCCGGCGCTTCTATGGGATACACATAAGAACGCACTTCCCTGTTCATGATACCTGAATACCGACCGTTATCGTACCGGCGGAGATTGGATCGTTCTACAAGAATATATGTTTCATCATGACCGGTATACGTGAAAGAAACCGGAGATTGTGCAGTAAGCTTTACCGCAGCCAAAAGCAATAGAATTGTTATAACAGATGTTTTTTTAAGCATATTTTTATTATCGGTAGTTTATCTCTAAACTCAAATCATATGCTTACCGATACAGAAAGTGGTATTCCAACTATCGAGGTAGATATGAAAAATGGTATGTACTCTGGTATCTGTATTCTACTGGCGGCTATTGCCACCGTTTTAATTTCATCCTGTGCCACAAAACAGGAAGAAACAGTACCAGAAGTAGTAGAGACAAAAGCGACGTTGCACGAACTGATTCTTACCGGTTATGAAGGTGATGCACGTGCAATGATTGTTGCAGCAGACACAGAAAATACATCATTGGTTAACAGCATTGATTATGACGGAAATACACCGCTTCACTGTGCAGCAATGGTAAACAGTCCAAATATGCTTTCATTCCTTCTGAACAACGGTGCTGACCCGACAATTAAAAACAATAGTGGAGACACCCCGCTGCATCTGTCTATAAAACTGGAAAATAAGGATTGTGCCTCAATCCTGTGGTCTCTTTCTGACTGCCTGTTTGCAACAGATGCAAATGGGATGACCGCACTTGAGCTGGCATTTAAAACCCGTGACTTGTTTTATTACACCACTCTGATTTCAAAAAATACTGCGGAAATTCGTGATAGTCAGGGAAGAACCATGGTTCACTATTTTGCAGAGTGGAATGACACAGAAGCATTAACCATGTGTATTGATGCCGGTGTAAATATCAGCCAGGAAGATTACAACGGAAATACTCCACTTTCAATCTGTTATAAAAACGGAAAAACGCTGACCAGTGCAGACAGTGCATTAAAAGCCATAAAGAATGCCCAGCAGTTACTTCTGGGGAATGCAATGCCATTACGCAATGAATACAGTTACTTTGAAGACTGTGTAAAAAAACATAATCCCACCATGCGTTTTGATGACGGACAGACACCGCTTCACCTGGCAGCAATTCACGGACACACTGCTATTGTACGGTATCTGATTGAACGTAATGCCTTAATTAACGCTAAAGATATGTCTGGAGCAACGCCTCTGCATAATGCAGTACGCTATGGCGATCTGGATATTGCATCTCT
This sequence comes from Treponemataceae bacterium, assembly GCA_045597345.1. GTDB lineage: Bacteria > Spirochaetota > Spirochaetia > Treponematales > Treponemataceae > Treponema_I. Next base: position 5,922 of record JAZLJW010000248.1, on the reverse strand, counting down.
CCTGGTTCAAAATGGAGCTGATGTAAATGCACAGGACAGTATCGGCAAAACCCCGCTGCTGATCATTACTCCTGCTGAAAACCGTGATGCCATGTACCAGCTGCTTCTGGACAATGGAGCCTCTACCCGCATTAAGGATTTATACGGAGATACCCCACTGCACATTGCGACCATCACCAATATGTCCCCGGCTATTCTCCAGCGTTTTGTTACCTACAAAGCTGATATCAATGAACGCAACAAAAAAGGTGTAACACCGCTAGCACTGGCAGTAGAAAACAATTGGGCAGAACATATTTCGTTCTATGCAAATCTGGATGCTGACATTCACGCAGAAGACATGGAAGGAAATACACCTCTTTCATTGGCATTACAGGCCGGTCTTGAAACCACAAAGCTCCTTGTAAGCAAAAAGAATATCGGTACCCGTGATTCATTTGGAAACACACCACTGCATGTAGCAATTTCTCATGCAGTTGATCCGGAAGTCATCAGATTTCTTCTTGACTGCGGGGCTGATGTAAATGCCCGAAACCGCAATGGCGATACACCGCTATATATTGCAGTAAATACCAACAACCGCACTGCCGGAGAAATGCTTTTAAGCCGTGGTGCCGATGTATTTACCAACAACACGGAAAATTACTCACCGCTGAAACTTGCAATGATTAAAGGCGGCGAAGTCCAGGACTGGATTTTTACCAGCGATGTGATTAAAGCACGTGATGGTATTGGAAATACACCATTGCATTATGCTGCGGAATGGAAGCTGGACAGCGCAGTTCAGGCATTGATTGAAAAAAGTGCTGATATCAATGCACAGAACAGTACCGGAGAAAGTCCTTTATTCAGTGCCGTAAAAGCTGACAGCCCATCTACCATCTACCTTCTGATAGCAAAAGGTGCTGATCAGAACATCCGTGATTATTTGGGAAATACTGCACTGCATGCCTGTATCCGTTGGAACGCAAAAGATGCTGCAATGATGCTTATCAGAAATGGAGCAGATCCCAATGCACAGAATGTCAGTGGTAAAACACCGCTGCATGAGGCTGCAAAAACTTCGAAGGTTCCGCTGATAACACTGCTGCTGAATAACAATGCTGATATCAACGCTGCAGATATAACCGGTAGAACAGTACTCATGGATGCCATTCAGTCAGAAAATATTGAACTGGTAGAACTTCTGATTCAGAACAAAGCCAATGTCTTTATTCAGGAAATGTATGGTCGCAATGCCTATCATGAAGCAGTAGAAACAGGAAACAGCGCACTTATTTCAATTATTAAGAAAGCTGGAGGACAGGCAACTTTCCGTGACAGCTACGGACGCTCACCATTGAGTCTGGCTTTGAACCATGGTGGAGAAATCATCCAGACCGTTTTAGGTGATGACCTTAATCTGTCTGATTCTGATGGAAATACACCTGTTCATATTGCAATTCAGAACCATGTATCACCAGAAACCCTTACCATGCTGATTTCCATGGGATATCCTGTAGACCGCAGAAACAGTGAAGGAAAAACTCCGCTGATTCTTGCCGTTCAACTAAACCAGGTTGTTCTTGCCAACACGTTGATTCAGAACAAGGCAGATCCCTTTGTTACCGATAACAGCGGAACCTGTGCTTTAACACTGGTACTTGATGGCGGTAATCAGGAGATTCTCAATGCCATGGTTCAGAGCAGTGGGAACCGTAAAGATGTCAGCGGTGATACTATCCTGCATTACGCAGCAAGAATTGCAGATGACGTCACCATTAAACGCCTTATCAATATGGGAATGGACCGTACAGTACGCAACATTTCCGGAGAAACAGCCTATGCTACCGCTCAACGCTGGCAAAGGCCTTCTGCAGTCCAGGAAGCATTAAAATAACGCACTGAGATAAAGAAAGTCTATATCCGTAAAAAAAAGGCTGTCCGTGTTTTTAGGACAGCCCTTTTTTTTCACTTTCGGGATTTGCTGAAATCAACCATCTTTCTGAAGGCACTGCCCTCTTTTTTTAATTCACGGGAACCGCGGGTTATTTTACACAAACTCATTCCAAAGGACTGCGCTATTTCTCTCTGTGTAGTACCCTTGTCAATTTCCTTGACCAACAGCCACCGGTTTGCAAAATCATATACCTCTGCAGGGGTAAACAGACAGCGGAAAAACTCTTCTACAAACTCTTTATCATCAATATCAGCAATCAGACCACATAATTCAGAAAAGCCTGAATCGGCCCTACTTTTCATTTCTTCAGTTATTTCCATGTCAGTCAGTATATCATAAATTACTGTTTAGAGAAACAATTTAAAGTGCAAACAATCGTTTTGCATTGGTAAAAGCAATATCCTGCAGTTTCTCAGAACTCATTTCAAGAATGTCAGCAATGAACTCCGTAGTATAGGGGACATACAACGGAGTATTTACTTTACCCCGGTGGGGAACAGGACACAAATAGGGCCCATCAGTTTCCAGAAGCAGCCGGTCTTGTGGTATATACCGGATCAGTGCTTTCATTGCATCCATCTTTCCTTTTTTAGTATAGGTAACGCCGCCCCCCAGTGCTATATACCAGCCAAGATCAAGAAATACCTTAGCTTCCTCGATACCATAGGAATAGCAATGAATTTCACCGTTGTTATAACCGCAATTCCTTATAGCATCAACCGTGCCTGCAAAAGCATCCCTGCTGTGAACGACAACAGGAAGTGCATATTTTTCTGCAAGCTGCAGCTGCATTTCAAAGAATTCCTGCTCTGCTCTCTGTAATGCAGGGGTAAACTGTTCTTCAGTGCGTGGATCAACACCGCTGGTATTCCAGTGATGATCAAGGCCACATTCACCAATAGCAACAATCCGGTCCCGATTATTCAAAAGCGACTGTTCAAGTATTTTTATCTGTTCGAAACGGTCTGCTATAGCGTCAGCATCGGGCCACACGCCCACCGAATAATAAATAATGTTATATGCCTTCTCCCGTATTTCGACGTTATCTATGCCATTCAGAGCGGCTGTAATCAACTGTTTACGCTCTGTGATATCTGCAGAGCGGGTTCCAGCATCAATAACAAGGGCAACAGAATTTTCTACAAGACCGGTCAATAATTCACTCAGGTTGATTCCCCGGTCGCCAAGATAAGAAAGATGACAGTGTGTATCAGTAAACATGGAGCAAGTATAACCTGAATACGCCCCCTTGAAACAGAACCTTTTTATATGATATTATGATTTCAGTTGCCGGAATGGTGGAATTGGTAGACACAAGGGACTTAAAATCCCTCGGTAGTAATACTGTGCCAGTTCAAGTCTGGTTTCCGGCACAAAAAAAAGCTGCTTTTCAACAAAGATTTCTCTTTTTGAAAGCAGCTTTTTTCTTTTTTAGAACCGGCTTCTTACTTAACCTGACTATATAGCCCTGCCATTTCATCACGCCATGGATATTTTGCATCCCTTTTTTCCCATTCAATAATGCGTTCAATGGTAAAATTGCGGGTATCATGCACATTCGGATAATACACTACGGCAAAGCGGCCTTGTCCAATGTAGGTTACTTTCTGCCCTGGCATCAGCTTTTCCTGACCTTGAAGCAGTTCAAGTACGCAGTCAAAATGTACAGGTTCTCCAGTTTCCTTATGAGCCAGAGCTGTAGCGATTTCCGTCATGGGTTTATTACACAAAGGACAAACGCGTTCCTGCATTTTGAACGCTTTTATAGCCTCTGCATTTTCTGCCTGAGCCTCGCGTTCCTGACGATAATGAGTATTATTCCGATCCCTGTTATTCCACGACCGATTGTGGCCATGGTTTCTAGTACGATCCATTAACAACTTCCTTGATATTTCGTGGTTTTTCCACGATTCTCCTGCTCAGTACGATGGCTATTCGCTGCACTGCATCATCCATGTACTCAGGATCGTGGATTTTTTTCCGTAATTCCAAAATCCGTTCTGGAACATCCCCTTCTGTGTTGGTCATAAAAACTCCGAGAATGCATTTTCTAAGTGATACACTGGTCCAAACTCCGGCATATCAATAACGATGACATCAAACCGAATGTAGTCGTTACTATATTGTCGATATTTTGCCAGGTAACATTTAGCAGTTTCCACAATTCTTTTCTGTTTCTGCACATTTAATTTCTGTGTCAGCGTTTCTATGTTACCACTGGGTAGTGATTTTACTTCCACAAAGACCAGAAGGTCATCCTTATGGGCAATGATATCAATTTCTCCCCGTCGTATGCGGAAATTTCTTGCCAGTATTGTATAACCGTTTCCTACCAGATAAGCGCAAGCCTTATTTTCTCCCTCACTTCCCGCTGCACGGGTATTGGAAACCTTCATTTTAATCTACAGACTTTACCACAAACAGCTGCCGCTGTTGATGTAATCTGATGATCTCTCCAACCGGCAGACTGGCGGTACAACCTGTTCCACATTTTTCCAGAGCTACAGTCGGCAGGAACAATGCATCTTCAGGAGTTTCAATAACTTTACAGATAGCGCCATCGCTCAACTTAACCCGAGATCCTGTAGGATATACTCCCAAAGTTTGGATAAAACCCTTTACCACCATACTGTCATACATAACGCCACTGCCTTTCAGCAGCAGCTTGACTGAATCATAACTGGATAAAGAATCACGGTATGGTTTATCTGAAGTCATAGCTTCGAAGGCATCTATAACAGCAAGTATACGGGCTCCTAAATCTATTTCGCTTTCTTTACGGCCATCAGGATATCCACTACCATCCCAGCGTTCATGATGGGCAGTTACTATATCTGCTACTTCCCGTGGTAACAGCAGCTGGTCATTGCAGATTTTTCCAGCACGTATGGTGTGCAGCTTAAGCTGTTCAAATTCTTCATTGGTCAGGGTTCCAGCTTTATTCCGTATTGCTGCAGGAACACTTACCATTGCTATGTCATGAAGCAGCGAAGCCTGTATGATGTACGTAATTTTCCGAGGCATCATATTCAACCGTTTCGCCACTGCAGCGCATAAAAAAGCACCATCAACAGCCCGTTCAGGATACGTAACACCAGAGCCTTTGTTCATTATCCAGGTAACAACCTGCTGAATATCAGTAATTGTACTGTCCTGTATTGTCTGAGCGGTCTGATCAATTATCGAACGGGAAATTGATTCACCTTTTGCATAAGAATTAAAAAAATGCTCCACCGTAGCGATTATCTGCTGATAGGTAGATTCAAAAAGATCCGGTTCAAAACGATATAACACTGACAGATCGGGTTGCATAGCAGGAGCTTCATCCAATTCTTCAACGGAATCAACTTCTTCCAATTCTTCTAATTCTTCAAGTTCTTCAAATTCATCCAGAACCTCAAGTTCTTCTACATCATCCGACAGAGAATCAGAGGTAGGGGGAAGTTCGTTTTCAGCAAGCACTTTTCCGTAGGTGACTACGTAGGTCAGTTTCCATCGCTTCAATGCATCTAGATGATATTCAAGTATCGGTTTTCCCTCTGCAAGAAACATATTTTCACCGTCATCAAAGAAAACAGGCGATGAGAACCGCATACCCAGAGAAAGATCTGAACTGTTTATTTTCTGTAATTCTCTCACAGTAACTCCAGTCTCAGTGTAATGCCCTTTTTTACCTAATTCAAGAAAAAAAATGCCGAACCGTTACCTTGTTACAGTATCAGTCCGGCATTCATAATTCGGTATGCTGCTACCTGTATTCAGGCAGCACAAGAATCATTAAAAAACTTATTTTGCGTCAGTTTTCTTAACGATAAGTTCTTTAATTTTAGCATCCTTACCAACTTTGTCGCGGATATAGTACAGCTTGCTGCGGCGAACTTTACCAGGGCGAACCAGTTCTACTTTTGCGATACGTGGTGAGTGCAGTGGGAATACACGTTCAACACCTACACCATATGAGTTTTTGCGTACAGTGAAAGTAC
>JAZLJW010000247.1:0-1885 GCA_045597345.1 Treponemataceae bacterium | reverse complement strand
CTTCATCGGAAATATCAACGTTGAGGCTGTTGTTTGGAATATCAATCTTGATGATGTCGCCTTCTTCAACGAGAGCAATTGGACCACCAACAGCTGCTTCTGGAGAACAGTGTCCGAGGGAAGCACCACGGGTTGCACCAGAGAAGCGTCCGTCTGTAATAAGGGCAACTTCCTTATCAAGACCCTGACCGGCAAGAGCGGCAGTAACGGCAAGCATTTCGCGCATACCTGGGCCTCCTTTAGGACCTTCGTAACGGATTACAACAACGTCACCTGGTTTAATCTGCTGTTTCTGAACGGCATCCATGGCTTCACTTTCGTCGTTGAATACGCGGGCTGGACCAGTGTGTTTCATAAGTTCTTTTGCACAGGCACTTCGTTTTACAACTGTACCGTTTGGTGCCAGGTTTCCAAAGAGGATGGCAATACCACCGTTGTCGCTGAATGGGTTTTCGATTGGACGAAGAACTTCAGGATTGCGGTTTTTTACGCCCTTAATGTTTTCGGCGATTGTTTTACCTGTGGCAGTAAGTACGCTTGTGTTGATAAGGTTTTTCTTTGCAAGTTCTGCAAGTACAGCCTGAACACCACCAGCGTCATCAAGTTCGCACATGAAAGTGTGACCGGCTGGAGCCAGGTGACAAAGGTTTGGTGTGCGGTTTGAAATATCGTTTACTTCGTGAAGGTCGATTGTAAGACCAGCTTCGTGGGCAATGGCAGGAAGGTGGAGCATGGTGTTTGAAGAACATCCAAGGGCCATGTCGGCAGCCAGAGCATTTGTAAAGTGATCTTTTGTCATAAGCTGGCGGGCAGTGATTCCCTTGTTGTAAAGTTCCATAACCTGCATACCAGCGTGTTTTGCAAGCATGATTCGGCGGCCAGTTGTAGCAGGGATTGTTCCGTTTCCTGGAAGACCAAGACCCAGAGTTTCTGTAAGACAGTTCATTGAGTTTGCAGTGAACATACCAGAACAGGCGCCACATCCAGGACAGGCAATCAGTTCCATTTCTTTAAGCTGTTCTTCAGTTACTTTTCCACTGGCAACACCACCAACGGCTTCAAACATATCTGTGAGGGAAAGGTTTTTTCCGCTGTAAGGATTTGAGCAGTCGTTTCCAGGAAGGTGACCTGGCATCATTGGACCACCACTTACAAAAACAGTTGGCAAGTCCAGGCGGGCAGCGGCCATGAGCATACCAGGAACGATCTTGTCACAGTTTGGAATCATAACAAGGGCGTCGAACTGGTGGGCTTTTGCAACACATTCAACAGAGTCTGCAATCAGTTCACGTGTAACCAGAGAGTATTTCATACCTTCGTGGCCCATGGCGATACCGTCACAAACACCGATAGCAGGGAATTCAATTGGAGTTCCTCCTGCCATGCGGATACCGGCTTTTACAGCGTCGGCAATGCGGTCAAGTTCAATGTGACCAGGAATAATCTCGTTTTTGGCACAGCAAACACCTACGAGTGGTTTGGCAAGTTCTTCGTCAGTATATCCCATTGCGTAAAACAATGAACGATGAGGGGCGCGGGCGATACCCTTTTTAGCGTTATCACTTTTCATAAAATAACCTCAAAAATACTAAAATAGTTTAAGTGTGACTGTAATTATATCATTTTTCTGTTAAAATAGCACTATAAATGGTAGATAAGTAATTATGAAAAATCGGGTGGCTTTTTTTTCCGCATTGTGTTTTTTTCTCTCTGCAGTGGAAATGGCTGTACCAAAACCTCTTCCTTTCATGCGACTGGGGCTGGCAAATCTACCAATTATGGCAAGTCTGGCCCTTCTTACAACTAAAGAAACTATAATTCTGATTTTTCTCAAAGTGTTGCTTCAGGCTTTTATTTCTGTGACTCTGTTTTCTTACGGATTTTT
>JAZLJW010000246.1:0-1474 GCA_045597345.1 Treponemataceae bacterium | reverse complement strand
GACCGTTTACCCGGTTTGCACCTGCATCTGCTGCCTTATCAATGACACTTCCAATGTTATCCATGTCACGGGTAATCGCAGACACCGTGTTTGTTACATGGTACACGGTTGTTCCTGCCTTGTACTTTCCTTCATTGTACTCACTGATAATGGTGGAATAGACAGAGTACTGGTTTGTTCTGATGTCCTGGGATGCCACCCCTGCAGATTTCAGTGCGGAGATGACCTTGTTCATCTTCTCGTTGTTTTCCTTAATCGCCTTTGCGGCATCGGTGTTTTCAGTTTCGATTCCAAGGGTTATGGTTGCCATATCCGGAGTGGTTTCCGAAACACCGTATCCGGCAACGCTAATTACCTTGTCTGTGATGCTGTCTTCTGCTGCAGCAGGGGCAATACAGAGGACAAGTGCCAGCATGACTGCACAGACCGTGAAGAAAACTGCTTTCGTTTTCATAATAACATATTGTCCCCGAAAGAAGATATACCTTACTTTAACTGTGAAAAAATTCAAAGTTATGAAGAGGCCAGTTACAGGAAACAGGAGGCGGGGAGACGGCACAGCAGTGGTTAATTCCGGAGACGGTACGAACAGAATGTATTTCCGGATTCCTGTATGAATATTATTACCCTTATCAAAACCTTAACATTATCCCGGGGTCAATGGTATTGTGATAGTATGAAAAAATCAATCGCAGCAGTTATCGGTCTTTCTGCAGTCCTCTGTCTGGTTATTTTTTCCGCCGGTTGTGTCGAAAACGCAGACCAGAGCGGAGGGGCGGCAGGAGATGAAACCGTCATTTCACAATATATTTCCGATTATATTCCGCAGGTTGAGACAGTCCAGCTTGCGACCGCTTCCGCATCAGGTATTCCAAATGTCGCAACAATGAGCACCATTATGACTGACGGAAACCGCATTATTATCGGCAACGGCTACATGAACAAGACTCTGAAAAATCTGCAGGAAAATCCGCGGGCAGCGGTTCTTGTCCAGAATACTGATGAAGGATTCAGCCTCCAGTTCAAGGGCATCACAGAGATTCAGACAGATACCGAGGAACACAGACTCATGAAAGACCTGGTTGAGGAGAAGTTCGGGGATTCGGAGTTCCTGAAAAACGTAGTGGTAATTACCGTAACAGAGGTCTATAACAGTATGCTCGGTGAAAACGCAGGTCAGAGAATCGCCTGATCTCATTCCTCTTTTTTCCGGATTATAATCCGATTAGCAGCCCGCACAGCTGACTCCGGCCAGGAGTTCCGGACTCTGAAACCAACGCCTGTAATCGAAATACTAATTTTTGAAAATTAGTAATTCATTAGTAGTTCAAATTTAAATAACCAATTAAAACATCTGAATCATGAAATAAACGTGTGTGGGCCTTCATACTAATTTTTGAAAATTAGTTTTTTATTGCCAGACTGACCGTATCCGCCCAGGTGTCATCAACATCAAAGGTAAAGGTACGGCCGC
>JAZLJW010000245.1:0-27456 GCA_045597345.1 Treponemataceae bacterium | reverse complement strand
AAAACTACAGAAGGTTGGTCAGCATGGACGCTGGCCAACCGACCTAACGCAGCCAGCAGCCAAAAGCGCCCGCTTACCGTCATACTGGCCGGGATGATTTGCCCCGCTGGCAAGGCAGCGACGTGGCAAGGAGCGGAGGCGACCTACATATGGCGAATCTGCCGCCATGGACGGCGGCGCATAGCCTGTAGTTTTGCAAAGCAAAACTACGGAAGGTTGGTCAGCACGGACGCTGGCCAACCGACCTAACGCAGCCAGCAGCCAAAAGCGCCCGGCCAGTGGGTAGGTCAGGACTAGAAACACACACCTCCCCCGCCGAAACTCCCCAGTTAAACGCAGTTTCGTAGCTGCCGGTTTTCAGCCAGCCTGCAAGAAAGCCGGCTACCATGCTGTCTCCGGCGCCGATGGTGTTTACCACGGTAATGCTCCGGGCTTCCCGTTCATAACAGCTGCCGTCTTCTGCTACCAGCACAGCGCCTTTGGCTCCCAGGGACACCAGTACATTACGGGGCCCCAGATGCTGCAGCCGGCGGGCGTAGTCAAGTGCCATGTTACGGTCTGTTATTTCAAGGCCAAAAAGGCTGCCCAGTTCATGATTGTTTGGTTTTACCAGAAACGGCTGGTACTGCAATACGGCCTGCAGTTGTGCGCCGGCAGCGTCAACTACCACCGGCACTCCGCGCTCTTTCAGTAACTCCATCAGTTCACAGTACAGGGTATCAGGCAGGCTGGCAGGAATGTTGCCGGCAAGAACCACCATATCGTCAGGCGTTACTTCAGAAAGCCGGCATTTCAGCTGTTCAATATCAGTTTCAATAATCCGGGGACCCATGCCATTGATTTCAGTTTCAAGGTTGCCGGCAGAACCGCCGCCCGAAGCAGAGCTCCGCATCTTCACGTTTATGCGGGACAGTCCCTGTTCATCCGGCACCCGGATGAAACCAGATTCTATGCCCTGTTCCCGTACCCGCCGTTCAATTTCTGCCCCGGTAAAGCCTGCCGTAAATCCCAGTGCCTTTGTAGGGACACCAAGTTCATGCAGTACCCAGGAAACATTGATGCCTTTTCCGCCAGCATACAGTTGCTCAGTTGAAGTGCGGTTCAAAGTTCCCGGAGCAAAACCGGGCACATCAATAACATAGTCTAATGAAGGGTTACAGGTAACAGTGTAAATCATCTTCTTCCCCAGTAGTTTTTTGTATAAAGTGTTGCAGACCTAGTTTTTCCAGTAAAATGTGTAGTAGCGGTGGTCGGTGAAGCCCAGATGGCGGTAAAAATCCATGTCGGAAATGACAAAGGCTTCTTTTGCGCCCTGATGAAGAGCACGGTTCATGGCTTCATAGAGGGCGGCTTTTGCAAGACCTTTTCCGCGAAAATACGGGACCGTACACACCGGTTCCACATACGCATACTCTGTCCTTTCATCATACCACAGACAGCAGTAGGCTACTGCAACTCCATCGGCATTTTTTACCGACAGACTCAGTTCCGGCTTAAGATGGGGCCGGCATTGAATAAAGGAAGATTCCTCGCTGGCGCTCCATTCTTCACGGTCAGAACCATGATCAAAACCCTGCCACAAAAGCCAGCCGAATGCTTCAGGTTCAGCAGCTGGATCCAGTTCACACAGCCGGAAGCCTTCTGGAAGTTCGTATTGCAGACCGCCGTTAAGATGGCAGACCAGCATGTTTTCGTCCTGCTCAACCTTTTCAAACCCATGGCTTCGTGCTATCTCTATCGCTTTATCGTCGTCATCGCCAATAGCAATACCAAGACCGCCATCATCACGCAGCTGTGTCCGTGCATACAGCAGCACTTCATCATACAGTAATTCGTACCCGCTAAGAACGCCGCAGAAGGCTTCACCAAAATACATATCGTATATGGCAGCCGCTACCACATTGCCGTTTTCCCACCACAGACCGATGGATTCCTCCAGGCTCTCATCAAATTCGGAATGTCCGTACATCCACTCAAACCGTGCCCAGTTCCAGTTAATATGCTTTTTGCCATCTGCATTCAGGGCAATAAGAAAATCGCAGACCTTCTGATACGCTTCTTTTGTATAGTTCTTCTGTTCAATCATCGATGCATCATCCTCCATACAATAACGATAAGTTCAGTATAGATGGACAATGCGCCCCGCGTCATCCAAGGGTTACTTTACAGCTGGCCCTTCACCTTGCAAAAAGTTGCAATCTGGTATTTCATAGCATTTATGAATTCACAGAACACTACGCTATCAGCTCCCCGCAAATGGGGACCCTGGTCTTTTTACCAGCGTGCTCTGGCCATCGCCATTCCTGTTATGGCACAAGCCCTGATCCAGTCCCTTGTTTCTCTTGTTGATAATTTCATGGTTTCAGGTCTTGGGGACATTAAAATGTCCGGCGTCAACATTGCAGGCCAGATCAACTTTATTTACATGATGACATTGAACTCCCTGATTGGTGGTGCCGGTATTTTCATGAGCCAGTACAACGGCGCCAAAGACCCGGACGGCATGAAGCAGGTGCTGCGCTACAAACTGGTGGCCGCCATCCTTTTCGGCATTCTCTACACCACTTTCTGTGCCATGTCACCTAAAGGCGTCATCGGCATGATGGTTCACGGCAATGCCCAGAGTACAGAAATTCTTGAACAGGCGGTGCGCTACGAACGCGCCCAGGCCCTGCAGTGGCTGTTTTTCGGTATTTCGTTAAGTTTTGCATCCAGTTTTCGCGAAATCGGCATGGTAAACGTGCCCCTCATCATTTCTTCTGTTTCTACGCTGATTAACACAATTGGGAACTTTATCCTGATATACGGAAACTTTGGTGCTCCCCGCATGGAAGTTGCAGGCGCTGCCCTTGCCACCGTCATTGCCCGCGGTTTTGAAGCTCTGGCATTCATTATCTATGCCATGATCACAAAGCCGCCTTTCTTTGGACGGCTGAAAGATCTGCTTCGGATTCCGCCGCGGCTTATCGGCCTGATCATCAGTAAATCTACCCTGATGCTGGTAAGTGATGTATCCTGGGTTCTGACGGAAACCATTACCACGGCCCTGTATAACAGTCGTGGTGGAGCAGAAATCGTTTCGGGTATGAGTGCCGGGTTTGCTATCGCGAATCTGTTTTACACCTGCTTTAACGGAATCTTTGCCTCCATCGGGGTTATTCTGGGCGGTACTCTGGGAGCCGGAAAGCTTGATGAAGCCCGTGCCCAGAAAGGCTGGCTCCTCCGGGGATCCATCGTTCTGGGGCTGGTATTCGGCGGAATCGGTGCCTTTACCGTTTTCCTGATTCCCATTGTATACATGCGGTTAAGTCCGGAAGCCCATGCCTGTACGCGGGCGCTGGTTCTGGTCAACGCAGCGTACATGTGGCTCTGGTGTTATCTGAACGCCCTGTACGCCATCAGCCGCACCGGCGGGGACGCTTTTATGGGGGCCGCCATCGATGTAGTGGGTAACACTTTTGCCTGTCTGCCACTCATGTTCGCCTTAACCTACCTGACTCCCATGGGCCCCGTACTGCTCTATGCCACCGTCAAGCTCATCGACGTGCCTAAGTGTATGTTCGGGACCTGGTGGCTGAAAAAAGAAAAGTGGGTAGTAAACCTGACGGAGTGAGGAGAAAGTTGAAATTTCCCAGCCCGCCTCCCGATTTCCAGATAGATGATTCACCTGAGTTCGGGAGAAGAAAGTAGGAATTCCAAGACGGAATAATTTGAGTAACGGGCGATTTTCTGTTACACTTTCAGGACAATGTTTTTCTAAGGAGATTCAATTTTTATGGAAGGTATTCGATTAGGAGATAAATACGCACATCTGTTTAAGGACCTTGCAGCGCTTGCCCGTGCCGAAAACGTAATCGATGAAACCAATATTTATCAGGAAGCCAACAAGGGAATTTTGAAAATTGTTGACTCAATGCTGGAAGGTGTTCTTCTCCCTGGCTCACGTGTCGAAGGACTTGAAAATGTCATCAGCTTTATGAATCAGGTACATGAAGGAAAACACGGTCTGATAATGTGTGAACATTACAGCAATTTTGACCTTCCTGGTTTATCGTACCTGCTTCGTAAAAGTGGTGTTCCTGAAGCTGCAGAACTGGCAGACAAAATCGTTGCCATTGCCGGCATGAAGCTGAATGAAGAGAATCCTATGGTTTCAGCCTGGGCAGAAGCTTATTCACGCATCATCATTTATCCAAGCCGCTCTCTGGCAGCTATCCATGACCCGGTAAAAAAAGCTGAAGAAGAAGCACGCAGCCGCAAAATCAACATGGCTTCCATGCGTTATCTTGATGCCTGCCGCCGCAACGGTCAGGTTATTCTTGTATTCCCATCAGGAACCCGTTATCGGCCTGGTGTACCAGACACAAAACGTGGTGTACGTGAAATCGATTCTTACCTGCGCCTGACAGACGTATTCCTGCCTATCAGTATCAACGGCAGTGTACTGCGTATATCTGATGACGACCCGGGAAACATGCTGCATGACCGTGTAGTCGAAGATACCGTAATCTTCACTGCCGGAAAACCTGTTGAATGCAAATCATTCCGTAACAACATCCTGGACAATCTGGGTGATGGGTATGATGGCGATAAAAAACAGGTAGTCGTTGATGATGTCATGCGTATTCTGCAGGAACAGCACGATATTTTAGGTGACTAAGTTCCCCTTAACCAGACTGTTTTCTCACATCCAGCAACTTAATTTCAACGGGAATTCTGCGTATCCAGAGTTCCCGTTTTTTTACAACTAAAAGCTTGTATTTTTTAATGCTGAAAGCTTAGTGGTCAAACAAAGCTTCAAATCATCAACATATCTATCAAAACTATCAAAAACCCTATGATCCGGATTTCTGCAGTCTGTCCCCCAGCGCTCTCCATCAAGGTAAGCACTTTTTGAGATTTTGTTTCTGAGGTTTTCTATTTGAAGAGAAACATTTTCCGGAGAAAAATCATTATCGGAAAGTAATTCATTTAATTTAGTCGTAAAGGCATCCGTTTTTAACAGTGCATCATAATAAAGTGAATTGCAAACAGACAGAGCAGTATTTGTAGTGCCAGCAGACCAGTCAAAATCCCATACTGGCCCAGCCCGAAGAATAGTATCATCAGTTTTAAATGTAAAATAGCAACTTTTTGGATGATTTAGTTCTCCATTATGCATTATTTCATTAACCAGATAAAACTTTGCAAAGGAATCTATATCAATGAGCGAGGTAAATGTGTCATCTTCTGGAAAAGAAGGCGAATATAATACTGATTCAAGCTGGTTCATGAAATTCTGCAAAACAGCCAATTTATCATCAGTCATATATTCATCGTTCTTTATCATTACTGGTAATTGCTTTATATCTGTTTTGAATTTCCAAAGTTCATCGTAGTACACATCCATCTCTATCAGATAGTCGTTTTCTTCATTAATATTTACACGATTCTTGTCAACCTTAATTTGTTCCCCCAGCCAATATAAGCCAACAAAATTTCCGTTCAGCACCAGATTTACATATTCACCACGAACGGTATAGTCCATGCACAATTGTCGACTAAGGAAAAACGCCATCTCATTTTTCATAAACGACATATCCAGATAATTCGCAATCAAAACCCATCTCTTATGTTTTGGCATACCACAAACCGATGTTTTTTCATTGAGCTTTATAGCAAATGGCTTTTTTGCTTGTGCCCATGATGTGTTACCTCTTCCACGAATACTGATATCAATAGGTTCTAGATTCCAGTCATCAATATCTGCATTCGTAATCTCCAATACTGCATCTATCCATTCATCTTTTGATTCAATATATGCATTATCCTTTGTCTGTATTTTTACGATAGGCAGATTTGCCTCCTGTAATACAGACTCTGACACTGTATAGGGTTTATACATTGCAGGGATAATTGGTCCATCTTCATTATCTGTATTACCTGGTTCATCAATTCCTGCAGGATGACGACAGCACACAAGAGAAAATACAAGTACAACAGAGTACAACAGGATAACGATTCCCATTTTCAGGTTATTCATACACACTCCAAAATCCTCTGAAGACAAAAAAAGGCACACCCTTTCACGCACAATACATGTGCATAAAAGGGTGTGCCTTCAAAGTCCGAGTAATTATGTTTGAATAGCAGTTGACTAGACTATAAGCATCGAATAATCGAATAATCGAATAATCGAATAATCGAATAATCGAATAATCGAATAATTATTTCTGTTACTTCTTTTGTCTGTCAACATACTTCTTGTATTGTACTACATGTTTTTAAAACGTAGTTGCTTTTAATGCTGCAATTCTAGAATTAATACATTCTTCCAGATTGTCAGCGTAGGCATCAAACGTTTTGAATTTCTTGCCTACCGGGTTACGGCTTGCAGTACCCCATTTACGGCTGTCAAGTTCGACGCCTTCAACAATACTGTCACGTACCTGCGCGATGTGAGCTGAAACAGCTTCTGTGCTGAATGAATCATCTGCAAGCAGTTCATTCAGTTTTGTTCTGAATTCTTTGGTCTTAAACAGAGCATCATAATACAAGTATTCACTGAGAACCAGAGATGTATCAGAAATACCGGAAGACCAGTCAAAATCCCAGACAGGTCCAGCCTGTAATACGCCGGTATCTGATTTCAGTGTGAAATAGCAGCTCTTTGGGAACCGTAATTCTTCGTTATACATGATTTCATTAACCAGATAAAACTGTGCAAAGGAATCTATGTCGATATACTGCATAAAGGAATCATCGTAGGTTGTCTTCTGAATATCAGTATAGGGAAAATAAGGAGAATACAATATCTGTTCAATGGCATTGATATGATCCTTCAGAAACTGTAACCGTTCTTCAGTCATTGAATCGTCATTTTTTACCTGCACCGGTAAGTTTTTGACAGCAGTCTTGAATTTCCAGACCTCATCATAGTGACTATCCATTTCGATGAGAAAATCTGTATCCTCATCAATGGCAACCCGGTTATCATCAACTTTAATCTGTTCACCAAGCCAATACAAACCAACATAGTTTCCGTTGAGTACAACATTCACAAACTGTCCATGAACGGTATATTCCATGCCAAGCAGGTTGCTCATGAAAAAAGCTGCATCATTTTTCATGAAGGAATTGTCCAGATAGTTTGCAATTAAAACCCATCTTTTATGTTTTGGCATACCACAAACTTCTGTTTTTTTATCAAACTTGATGGCATAGGGCTTCTTGGGGAAAATCCAGGTAGAATTTCCTCTTCCGCGTATACTTATTTGCAAATCAGAAGTATTCCAGGATTCATCGGGGGCGTTGGAAATTTCAAATGTTGCAGGAATCCAATCTTCTTTATTTTGGATTTTTTCTCCGTTTCTGGTTTGGATTCGTACAACTGGTAAGCCAGCTGCCTGTAATTCTGATTCAGCTACGGAGAACTTCTTGTACATCATTGAAGAACAACCCATACTGCAGAAAAGCACTGCAATAGCTGTCACCAGCAGTACTACCTTCATCACATTTTTCATACTTCCTCCGTATAAAGCCACTACATCAGCTGCCGCCACAAAAGCTGCCGCCATGGACGGCGGCAAAAAACGTACCCCGGGTTTTGCCCCCAACCCAAGCTGCCGCCACGGACGGCGGCCAATACATATCCTCGGGTTTTGCCGCCGCAAAACCCGGTAAGGTTTGGTGGCACGACGCCACCAAACCGTCAGTATTTACCCAAATACTGCTGGGTTTCCCACTGGGAAACTCGGGTGGTGTATTCCTTCCACTCCAGCTCTTTTGCTTCCACAAACTTTTCAAGCACATGTTCACCCAAGGTAGCGCAGACCAGTTTATCTTTCTGCAGTTCCTTCAGTGCGTCTTCCAGATCTACCGGCAGACTTTCAATATGAGCCTTTTTGCGCTGGGCAGCGGTCATGGCATAGATGTTGCCGTCAACGGCAGCAGGTGGTACAAGACCACGCTTAACACCATCAAGACCGGCGGCAATAGTTACTGCCAGGGCCAGGTACGGGTTGGCACTGGGGTCAGCAGAGCGAAGCTCAACACGGGTTCCCTTACCACGGGCAGCAGGAACGCGGATCAGCGGGCTGCGGTTCTGGGCAGACCAGGCAATGTATACCGGTGCTTCAAACTCCGGAACCAGACGCTTATAACTGTTAACCAGCGGATTGTTGATGGCAGTAATTGCCTTAATGTGCTCCATGATACCGGCAATAAAACTGTAGGCAGTTTTTGAAAGGCCGTTGGGGTCACTGGGGTCAGCAAATACGTTTTCCCCGTTTTTGCTCATGGAAAGATTCAGGTGCATACCGCTGCCGGCAATACCGAAAATAGGCTTGGGCATAAAGGTGGCGTGCAGGCCGTGTTTGTGGGCAATAGTCTTAACGGCCAGTTTGAAGGTCATAACCCGGTCAGCGGTGGTCAGGGCATCACCGTATTTAAAGTCGATTTCGTGCTGACCACGGGCACATTCGTGGTGGCTGGCTTCAATTTCAAAGCCCATTTTTTCAAGAGTAAGCACAATGTCGCGGCGTACATCTTCGCCAGGATCTACCGGACCCATGTCAAAGTAGCCGGCATCATCAAGAGTCTGCAGAGTCGGTTTGCCTTCTGCATCAGTGCGGAACAGAAAGAATTCACATTCAGGGCCGACATTGAAGGTATAGCCCATGTCAGCAGCGTCTGCCAGAACGTTTTTCAGCACCTGGCGGGGAGACCCGTTGAACGGAGTGCCATCGGGTTTGTATACATCACAGATCAGGCGGGCAACTTTATCAGTTTCGGCACGCCAGGGGAACAGACAGAAGCTGTCCAGATCAGGATGCAGTTTCATGTCAGATTCTTCAATGCGGACAAAGCCTTCGATAGAAGAACCATCAAACATACATTCGTTGGAAAGTGCTTTTTCAAGCTGAGATGTGGTGATTGCAACGTTTTTGATAGAACCGAGGATATCGGTAAACTGCAGACGGATGAATTTTACGCCCTCTTCACGGGCAATGCGAAGAATATCTTCTTTGGTGTAGTGTTCCATGTGCCAATTTTAGTGAGATATCGAGGGGCGCGCAATACTAAACAAACTGCGCGAGGATTGACACAAGTTGGCATACACCGTGTTGTACATCCGGTAGCGCAGGTCCATGTCGGCTCCCTGGGCAATGTGCTGCATGTACACCAGAATCAGGCCTGAAGCGGGATCCACGTGCACATAGTGACCGGGAAGTCCGTCCCAGCCGAATTCACCTACAGGGCCTGAAACCCCAGCTACGGCAGGATTCTGCAGCACGCGAAGGAAGTTATGATAGCCGTAGCCAGGCCGCAGTTCGGTCTGAAACTGATGCAGTGCCGATGGCGAAAGGGAGGACGACGGGTGGAACGATGTATCAGAGAGCATGTGACGGGTAAAAGCCACGTAGTCTTTCATGGTGCTGAATAGTCCTCCACCGCCGGAAAGAAACTGCGGAACCGAAGTGGGAGACGAGAGCGAAAGCCAAGCAAGTTCTGATTCGGTAGCAGGAACCAGCCGCTGTTCCCGAGGGTGACGGCTGTACATGGGAGCAAGCCGTGCATACTGTTCCGGCGACAGATAAAACGAAGTTTCCGTCATGCCAAGAGGGGCAAAAACCTCTTTTTCCAGAAACCGGTCAAAACGCATGCCGGTAGTTACTTCTATGATACCGCCGATAATGTCTGCGCCAACCCCATACCGGAAACCGGTTCCCGGCTCAAATTCCAGCGGTGTTGCAGCAAGTTCGTTACATACATCAAGGGTAGAAAGCCGTTCACCGCGGTCTATGCGGGCATTCATCAGTTCCCGCTGGTGCTGCATGAACTCCTGGCTCACACTGCCTTCTCCCGGATACGGCAGACCACTGGTCATGTCCAGAAGATGCTGAATCAGCACCGGATTCTTTGCCCGCCGTGCACTGCCGTCCGGCTGAATCACCAGGGGATTTTTCAACGCCGGAATAAAGTCCCCGGCATGTTGCAGCGGCGTAAAAAGTCCCCGGTCCATGCAGATTTTTGCCGCATAGGAAGTAATTGGCTTGGACATGGAGTAGATTTTCCAGATACTGTCCGGCTTTGCATCTCCATAAACAGCATCGTGAATTACTACGCCCTCTTTTTCTATGAACAGCGCGGCATCATGCAGCCGACCAATTTCAATCTCATGATTCAACAGTTCAGAAACAGCAGATATTTCACACATACCTACAGTATCTACCTTGTTGCAGTGAATTAAAAGTGCTGCAAAAAAAATCTTGCTGCAACCTCATAAGTCTGCATTTTTTTTGATTTCAGGGCTAATACAATTACATGCTTTTGAAAAAACCAGTCCTCCTTTCGCTGATAACACTGCCAGTGATGTGCTTTGCTTTATGCAGCTGCAACACCAGCTTTACTCCACGACGCCTCCAAACCGTAAAAACTGTATCCGTTGATTTTTCCATTGCTGAACCTGAACAAGAGTGGTTCCCGCTTACTGCTGTCTGGGCTGACCGTTCCGGCAACCAGCAATCAGTTTCCATTGCAACATCATCCTTTACCCTGAATCTACCTTCTGATGTGGTTACTCCCATTCTGATTGACATCCCTGATTCCGAACACCCAATAGGATGCGTGTATCCGGCCAATACCATCTGTACTCCTGCAGGGGGATGGGCAGCTCATATACTGTTTCAATTCCTTAAAAAAACACAGGGACAAAATGTACGAATATATGCATCACAGTTTAATTGGAAAAAACTGATGGACACTGCTTCAAAAATTGAGAATCCGTGGCAGCTTGATGAAGAAACCATTCTTAATGCTATTGCCGACGGTACTTTTGAAACATCACTTGTTACTGGCTCCAAAAGCAGATAATCTGACAGTATGTCATTAAACTGTAACGAAATTGAAAAAGTACTGGGAGAACTGGATCTGAACGGAGCATTTATCCAGCAGATTGTACAGCCCGGATACGATAGTCTAGCCCTGTACTGCTACAAAAACGGCACCAGCACCACCCTTCTTATCTGTCTTGCTCCAGGTGCTACCCGTATTCACGAAACCCGCAGAAAAATTCCTAAAAACGACAAACCCCTCAGGTTCAACGAATTCTTAAAATCACGGATTAAAGGCTGCCGCATCAACAGCATTGAGCAGATTGGCTATGAACGCGTGATTAAAATGGACATTACCAATAGCGATGAACAGTTTTATCTGTACATCCGTCTGTGGAGTGCTTCCAGTAACATTATCGTTACCGATGGTAACCACCAGATTCTTGATGTATTCTTCCGCCGCCCCAAACGGGGAGAAATGCATGGCGAGCAGTTTGAACCACCGGTGGCAAAAACTTACACCGATGAAGAACTGGCAGCTCTGAAAGATCGCTTTCCAATCCGCGATTTTGCTGAAGCTGCACCGGAAAACCCTCAGCCGTGGCAGGTTACTTACAGCGCATTAATGGATGCCTGGTATAGCGAACACGCAGAAGCCCTTTCGCGGGAAGCGTTGCTGGAACAGGCAGAAAAACTCTTTACCGCACGCCGTGCCCGAATGGAAGCAGCACTTGCCAGACTGGAATCCAAAAAGACTGAATTTCTTTCTGCCGAGCAATGGAAACACCAGGGCGACCTGATTCTTACGTACGGCTATCTGATAGATGGCACCAGTAATTATCTGGACTGCGAAGATTACGATACAGGTAACCAGATGCATATCCTGATTGACCCAAAAAAGCGGGTTCAGGAAAATGCGCAGGTATACTACGAAAAATACAAGAAAGCCACCAGCGGTCTTGAGGCTTTGGAACACGATATCCAGAAGGCAAAACGGGATCTGACAGATCTGGAATTTGCTTACGAAGCAGTATGTAAAGAACCGAATCCTTTGCGCATGCAGCAGATGATCCGGAAAGAGACAAAACCAAAACAGCAGATAGCAAAAAAGCATCCGGGTGTCGGCTACACCATTAACGGTTGGAGTCTTCTGGTTGGCCGTGATGCTGATGAAAACGATGAACTGCTGCGGCATCATGTGCGGGGAGCAGATTTATGGCTGCATACCAGAGATTGTCCCGGTGGATTTGTATTCGTAAAGGCACAGGCTGGAAAGACCGTTCCCCTGGATATACTGCTTGATGCGGGTAATCTTGCCGTGTATTACAGCAAAGCCCGGAAAAACAAAGAAGCTGACCTGTATTACACCCAGGTAAAGTACCTGCGCCGGGCAAAAAACGGTCCTAAGGGAAAAGTTCTTCCTACTCAGGAAAAGAACCTTTCCATCAAACTGGATGAAGAACGCATGCGCCGCATTGAAGACCAGCGCAACACATAATAGACATACACCGGCTAAAAATGGTATAAATATTCATCATTTTTGCATATTTACAAACTTAATGATAATCCAGAGGATTATATGTCACACGTTACCATCCCACAGGGATACGAATCACTGCTTTCCGTACAGGAAACTGAACATGCCATCGTTATGATCAAAGATTTCTTTCAGCTCTGTCTTTCTACAGAACTGAATCTTACCCGCGTTACAGCCCCGCTTTTTGTTCCTTCCGGAACCGGTCTTAATGATGATTTGAACGGTGTTGAACGGGCAGTCCGTTTCCCCATTAAAGATATGAATGACATGAACATGGAAATTGTTCATTCTCTGGCAAAATGGAAGCGCGTAAAAATCAGCGACATGGGGTTAAAACCAGATTTTGGTATTTATACTGATATGAATGCTATCCGCGCTGACGAAGAACTTGATAACCTGCACTCAATTTACGTTGACCAGTGGGACTGGGAAAAGGTCATTACTGACCAGGACCGTCATGTTGAATTCCTCCGCGAAACCGTCCGCCGCATTTACCGCTGTCTGAAACGCACCGAATTCTATATCTACGACCGTTATCCTCAGATTACCCCGGAACTGCCGGAAGATATTACTTTTGTTTATGCAGAAGACCTGCAGCGCCAGTTCCCCAACAACACCCCAAAAGAACGGGAATCCATTGTTGCCCAGCGTTATGGTGCCGTTTTCATCATCGGTATCGGTAACGTTATGGATGACGGAACCATGCACGATGGCCGCGCTCCAGACTATGATGACTGGATTACTGAAACCGGTAACGGCCACCACGGATTAAACGGAGACCTGGTTGTATGGAACAAC
Source organism: Treponemataceae bacterium (assembly GCA_045597345.1). GTDB lineage: Bacteria > Spirochaetota > Spirochaetia > Treponematales > Treponemataceae > Treponema_I. Next base: position 14,307 of record JAZLJW010000245.1, on the reverse strand, counting down.
GTACTGGGTCAGGCCTTTGAACTTTCTTCCATGGGTATCCGGGTAAGTCCTGAATCATTGATGCAGCAGCTTGAAGAACGTGGCTGTACCGAACGCAAGGAACTGTATTTCCATAAGCGTCTTCTTGAAGGAAAACTTGCTCCATCAATGGGTGGCGGTATTGGACAGAGCCGTTTGTGCATGTACTTCTTACGGAAAGCACACATTGGTGAAACTCAGGTATCAATCTGGCCTCAAGAGATGATTGACCAGTGTGATGAAAACGGCATACATTTGCTGTAATGACACAGACATTTTCTTTTGCAGCTGGAACCTTATTTTCAGAATTAGACACATTACAGAACCGGGGCATTACCGTTGTACAGGTAACTGACCCGGCAATCTGCAATAATAAAAACGAACTGCTCCGCTTTATTGCCAAGGCAGAAAAAAAGGCACCTCAGGTATTGTTCAATTTTGAACTGACCGCAGAGGTGCTTGATTTTAAAGTTATTCAGGCATTAAGTACCATTTACAGTTCAACAACAATTCCCCTTACTGTGGGACAATCTTCCAACCCTGACAGTAAAACTGCCCGGAAAAACCTGACAAAAAAATGTGCACTGCTCAATGATGCAGGGCTGGTATTCGGATTCACCCTTACCGGCGAACAGGTATCTTTAAAGGCACTGCGGGAAACCATTGATTTTGCACTGGAACAGTATCCGAACCATATGGAAACAGATACCGAAGCGCTGGTGCCAACTGCAGTGCTTTCTACCCAGGATATTACCACTGCCAAACGGTTTGCCCATGCATTGGAAGCATTCTATACCAGCGGACGTGCAGTGCCCTGGTTCCTGTCAGTATTAAAACCGCTGAAACTGCGCCCCAGTGCATTGATTACTGATTTTGCCGAATGGATGGACTGCAACAACTGTGGTATTTCCACTGGTTTTTCGCCTCAGACTGCCCCGCACACAGAACTTGAAGCCATGCAGCTTGCTTTCCTGAAGCTGAAATACGAAGAAAAACACTGTGCGCCGCTTTTTGTGGCCGTAGAAGATATTGTCAGATTAAACGGTGCCTTTGCCCGGGCCGCCTACGAACAGACATCAACAGAGCTTGACCTGTCGTATACCCCAGACGAGCTGTTTTCACCATATGCATTAAGCATCCACGACTTCTACGAGCAGGCCATTATGGAAGCATGCTCGGTTCGGGTTGTGCCCACCGACGACGGCCCCGATATCCAGTATCTCTGAGTTAAGTCAACAGCAGACACCGCTCAGTCAACTCTGCTAGAAATTTTACCAGCGGGGATGATTTGGTGCGATGACAAGGCGACACTGTACCCCAGGAGCGGAGGCGGCCTGTTAGGCCGTTGAGCACCGCAGGTACAGTGTCAACGAAGTCAGCGTGCCAAAGGACCCCGCTGAAAGTCTTTATGCGCCAAAACACTATAGTAAATAATAAACACAATCCCCGTGACAATCCAGCTGACAGGATACGAATAGCAGACGGTGGTTATGTCGTTGCGGAGAGGAACAGCGGTAAAGAGCCAGATGATACGAAGAAGGCAGATAAAGCAGGTAGTAATCATCATGGGCATGAAAGAACGACCGGTACCGCGGATGGTGCCGGAAAGCAGTTCAATGGGAATGAATGTAAAGAAACTCCAGGCAATGGCATTCATGATGACAACACCGCGGGCAATAACGGCTGCATCATCGGTAAAAAGCAGATAAATCCAGGCTCCATACCGAAGGAAAATAAAAGTCAGTAGACCAGTGGCAATACACGCCATAAGGGCGCACTGCAGAACACCTTTCTTTACCCGGTCAATTTTTCCGGCACCGTAATTCTGGCCCGCAAAGGTAGTAATGGCTATACCGAATGAGTTAATGACCATCCAGAAAAGAGCATCTACTTTACCAAAGGCAGCCCAACCGGCAATGGTGTCGGTGTCAAAAGAATTGACGTTGGCTGCAATAATCAGGTTTGAAACAGTATACATGACAGACTGGATGGCAGAAGGAACCCCAAGACGAACCATACTTTTCAGTACCGGCACATCAAAACCGATTTTTCTGATGACAAGTCGGTACGAATCCGTAGACCGCATCAATGCAAGGGCAGAAAGTACACAGGTTACTACCTGAGAAAGTACCGTAGCCAGAGCGGCACCTTCAACACCAAGATTGAATATCACGATGAAAAGGATATCAAGAACGATATTGGTCATGGTGCCGACAATCAGGTAGTAGAAGGGGCGTTTACTGTCACCGATAGCACGAAGGATGCTTGCAGCCATGTTGTAGATGATTGACGGCATAACCCCGATGAAGAAGATACGGATGTAGCGGATAGCAGGATCAAGGATTTCAGGAGGGGTACCAAGCAGACGCAGCAAGCCAGGAGCACAGAGCAGCCCCAGAATGGTAACGACAACACCACCTACCAGCGAAAAGGCCATGGACGTATGCACAGCTACAGAAACTTTATCTTTGTCTCCTGAGCCGAAAAACTGGCTGATGATAACGGATGCTCCAGAGGTAAGTCCGATAAAACAGCCGAGAATCAGGTTTACTACAGTACCGGTTCCACCGCCAACAGCAGAAAGCGCTTCTTTACCCAGTACCCGGCCAACGATAATGGCATCAACAGTGTTGTACAACTGCTGAAAGAATGTGCCTAATACAATGGGGAAGAAAAAAAGCAGCAGCTGTTTCCAGATAACGCCTTCAGTAATATTCACCGCAGTCGTCATACTACGGTTCTTATAAGCTCCGGTTTTCATAGATTTTGATAGTATCGTTTACCAATCCTTTTTGCTATACTGCATCCATGAAAAAACTACAGAAAATAGCAGAACTCTTTGCTGTATTCTTCAAAATCGGTGCCGTCACCTTTGGAGGCGGACTTGCCATGCTGCCCATTCTGGAACGGGAACTGGTGGACAAACGCGGATGGACAACAAAAGATCAGTTACTTGATTATTTCGCCATCGGTCAGGCAACACCCGGCATCATTGCCGTAAACGTTGCAACTTTTATCGGATATACACAGGCCGGAATTTTGGGTGGTTGTATTGCTACACTGGGAGTGGTAACTCCTTCTCTCATCATAATCAGTGCAATTGCCCTGGTATTTGAAAACTTCACAGGTAACCACTACGTACAGAAAGCTCTTGCCGGAATAAACATTGCAGTTGCAGCCATGCTCTGTAAAATCGTCTGGGGCTTCAGAAAAAAAGCGACAGATACCGTTTTATCCAGCCTACTTTGTGCAGCTGCATTTCTTGCCATCGTTGTATGTAAGATACCCACTGCAGCTGTCATCATCAGTACCATCGGCATTGGCATTGTCATTCATCTGGTGCGGACACGATGTGGCAAAGAAAAGTCAGATGGAGGTAATCAATGAGTCTTTTTCAGCTGGCCCTGACTTTTTTCTATATTGGTTTATTCACCATTGGTGGGGGACAGGTTGCCATTACCCTCATGTATGAACCTATTGTCGGTGGTGGACTGATAACCCCGGAAGAGTTTTATTCCATGGTAGCAGTATCAGAAAGTACACCCGGTCCCATTGGTATAAACATGGCAACCTACATAGGAGTATCTCAGTACGGACTTTTGGGCGGTGTTGTCACCACTTTTGCAACGGTACTACCTTCCCTTATTATCATCCTGATTATTGCTGCATTCTTTACGCATTATCAGGACAACCCTCTGGTAAAGAACATATTCGTTGCAATTCGTCCGGTTTCCGTAGCATTGATAGCCGTTGCTGCATGGAATGTCCTGTCAATCTCAGTAGCCAGTCCAGCACTTTTTTCATGGCAACGAATCATTCTTTTTGCAGTGTGCCTCGGATTGTTCATCAAGACAAAAATATCCCCCATCCTCATGATGATTTTGGGGGCCATTGCAGGAATACTCATTCTGTAGAACGATTATTCCTGTAAGCTGTTCATAAAAACTGCATCATTCTGCTGCAGAAGGAGTCTCATCTTCCGGAGCAGCAGAATCAACCGGTTGCTCAGCTTCCTCAGCAGATACAAACGATGCTGCTGTGGAAGCAAAATCTTCCATCTGGGCCCGATAGTTTTCCAGAAGCGATTCGGAACCTGCAATATTCTCCTGAATCACTTCATTTTTGGATTTCAACTCGTCGATACTTTTAAGATTTGATTCATACTCATTCTGCATTTTCTGTATTCTGGCTGTACAATCCGCAATGGCATCTTCCAGTTTCTTTATTTCAATCTGGCAATGGTTCTGCCTGATTGAAATCAATGATTCCTGGATGGAATTAAGCTTTTCTTTCTGGTTTTCAGGAAAATCCTTCAGAACAGTACCTTCAGCATCCAGGTATTGTGTTATGTAAGAATCAGCCTCTGTCAATGCTTTTTCAGCACACTGCTTCTTAAGGGATCCGCATGACTCATTCACTGTAGTTTCCCGATTCCGGTTTGCTTTCAGCTGTGAATCCAAATCTGACTTTGCAGCAGTCAGCTCGGCGCGATGAGCCTGTTCCGTTTCAATTTCATCATGAATACGACAGCATTCGACATATGCTGTCCCTCCCAACTCAGCCGGCATAAGCTGCTCCTGTGCAATCACATAGCCCCGGTCATGAATAATCTGCTTCATCTTAGTCTGTTCAGACGAGACCGTATTCAACACGGTCTTTTTCTTCATCTGCAGGGGCATCTTCTTGAAAAAACCTGCACCTTGCATTTCCGTCTCTAATTGTGCCAGATCTGATTCCAGTGTCTGAATTCTGAGTCTGCAGTTGGTTGCCTGTGTGTATGCCTCACCAAAAAAACTTTCAAAAGCTGGAGAATATTGCTCAAAAAGATTTTCACCCAGACGATAACCTGAGTCTTTCAATTCACTTTCCAATCTGCGTACCTCAGAATCTGATTCAGCCATCTGAGTTGCAGTTGTTCCAATCTCCCTCTGCAACCGTGCAGATTCAGTATGTAACTGCTGCAGCTCAGTACAGAGTTCGTTATACTGGAGCGTCATTGCATCATTTTCCAGCAGCACCATTCCTAAAGCATTCTTTCGTATATTCAATTCATTGGTTAGCGCAGTCTGTTTCTCTTCCAGATTACGAATGATTTTTGCATTCTGAGCCATGTTTTTCTCCTTAAAAAAAGCCTCCGTGTCAGCGGTCGCATAGGTTCGCAAATATCATAGCACATCTTCCGTCTTCTGCCCAAACCTTGACACCTGCAAATTTTGGACTCATTATCTAAAGTATAAAGAGGTATGCCATAGGTATACCTCATTCTTTTTTAAACACTTTCAAGTACACAGGAGAACTAAATGGATTACACCACAAAACAGTTACGTAATGTCACCATTGCAGGTCATGGACAGACCGGCAAGACCACCCTTTTTGAACATCTTCTGTGTATAAGCGGCGCAATTCCAAAAGCAGAGCCGGTTTCTTCCGGAAAAACTGTCAGTGATTACACAGCCGAAGAAATTGAACGACACATTTCAATACATGCATCCCTTGCCCACGTTACCTGGGACAACGTACACATTAATTTCTGGGATACTCCAGGTTCCTCAGATTTTATTGGCGAAGTTATATCTGCATTCCGCTCATCAGAAATGGCACTGATGATGGTCGATGCCCGTAGCGGAGCTCAAATTGAAACGATTAAACTGTGGCGTGATTTAGACCGCCGCAATAAACCGCGCATGGTATTCATCAATCATTGTGAAGACCAGCGTTCAGATCCGGATGGCGCACGCAAAGATATTCACGATAAATTCGAAGTTGAAGTGTCGCCGGTGACTATTGCCATGGGGTCGGGAGAAAATTTTAAAGGGATTATTGATGTTCTGAAAGGAAAAGCCTATATGAGCGATGAAAGCGGCAGGGAAACAGAATGCGAGATTCCATCAGAATTCAAAGAAGCATACGAAGATGCATACGGAGTTCTTTGTGGATCTGCAGCAGAAGGCGATGATGACCTGCTGGTAAAATTCATTGATGAAGGTGAACTTACCCCTGAAGAAGTAGCCAGTGGTCTCCGCATTGCGTTTGCCAATAACCGTATTGTGCCAGCCTTTGCCGGCTGTACCACCACAAACTGCGGATTAACATCACTGCTGAACTTTATTGCCACTATTGCCCCCAGTCCTGACGACACCATCGAAACTGCCACCGATGCTGAGGGAAATACTGCCACCGTAAAAATTACCGAAGACGGTGCCATGTCAGCTCTGATTGTAAAAACATCCAGTGATCAGTTCAGCGGCAAAATGTCATACATGAAAGTTATTACCGGCTGTCTGAAAGCAGAAACGGAATACACCAATATTAACGAAAACAAGAAAGAAAAGATTGGTAAGATTTTCCGTACCTGCGGTAAAAAGCTGGAAGAAGTAAAAGTCGCCTATGCCGGTGATATTGTAGTTGCAACTAAACTGCCTGCTGCACGTACCAGTGACACGCTGGCAGAAGATGCAGCAGCGCTACCCTTTATCCGCCTTCGTCATCCGGAACCGGTATATTCCATGGCTGTTTCCGCCGGCGACAAAAAAGAAGAAGATAAGATGTCTGAACTGCTGCTTCATGCCGTAGAAGAAGACCGGACATTGTCATACACCTACAACACTGAAACAAAGCAAAACGTACTGAGCGGCATGGGTGAACTGCATATCAGCATTATTCTGGAACGCCTTAAAAACCAGAACAAAGTAGCAGTAACTACTGCAGTTCCCCGTATTGCCTACCGCGAAACAATTCAGCGTAAGGCACAGGCAGAATATACCCACAAAAAACAGTCAGGCGGACACGGTCAGTTTGGCCGCGTTGTTCTTGCCATTGAATCACTGCCACGGGGCGATGAATATAAGTTTACCAATGCAGTTTTCGGCGGTGCCATCAGTAAAAGCTACATTCCCGGTGTAGAAAAAGGTGTTAAGGAAGCCATGATGAACGGTGTTCTGGCAGGCTATCCTGTTGTTGATGTTGCAACGACAGTACTTGATGGTAAGGAACACCCGGTTGATTCCAGTGAGCTGGCATTTAAGATTGCAGCCAGGAATGCGTTCCGCGATGCCATGCGGCAGGCGGGGCCTATTCTGCTGGAACCGATTATGAATATCACGGTTTGGGTTGAAAACAAATATCTTGGCGATATTATGTCAGATTTAAGCGGTAAGCGGGGTCGTATTCTGGGGCAGGACGAAATTGGTGGCGGTATTGAAGAAATCCGTGCACAGGTTCCTCAGGCTGAATTGCTGAAATACGCCATAGATTTGCGGTCTATTACCAGTGGTACCGGTAGTTTTGAAACCAGTTTTGATCATTACGATCCGATTAGCGGAAAGATTGCGGATGAAGTAATTGCGGCTGCCAAAGAGTTCATCACCGTAACAGCCACTGATGAATAAGATACTGAACTTTCTGTCTTGCGGAATGGGGCCCAGCGACGGCAGATAAAATAAGGCCTCCCCCGGAATCCCCGATCGGCATGAGCTTCGCCATGACTCTCTATTCCGGGTCCCCCTCATTTTTCTGTCTGCGTCCCATTCCGCAAGACACCACATTCCCCAAGTAATTCGTCAGTGTCTGCTCGGTTCACGCGTGCTGCCGGAACCCGCACTCACGTCCAGCATCTCGCACATATTTCTAATATATTTCATCAGAGTCTGGGCGGTTCACGCGTAGGGGGCACCGTCGCCGGGGTCCGCTTTCTCCAGCCCCCCCCCAGAAACTCATTGAATAATCATTACTGATACTTCTTTGTGTTCGGCACTGGTTATCGTAACAGCTTCATCACGGTGGCAGATAATAGTGTCTTCGGACTGCACAATAATTGATTTGCCATCTGTGGCAGTAAGTTCTGCAATACCGTCAATAATGAAAAGCGTTACAAAAGGGTTTTCTGCACCGGCAAACCTGATGGTCCGATCAGATTCAGTAGCAAAAGGATCAATGACCCGGCGCTCAAGAAAAAAGTACGGACATTTAAAAGGGCCGGTAAAATCTCGGGTAATACAAGGCTCTTCATACGAAATTACCTGCAGAGCTTTTTCCACGTGCATTTCCCGCTTACGGCCCCAGTCATACAGACGGTAGGTGATATCACTGGGTTCCTGAACTTCCAGAATACGAAGCCCGCCTTTTATGGCATGCACCGTACCAGCCGGAATAAAGACAAAATCACCTTTAGTAACAGGAATTTCCCGCAGACACTGCTCTACTGCATTCTGGCTGCCCTCTTCCAGGGCTGCTGCCAGTTTCTCTCTGGAACATCCGGGAGTCAGGCCGCACACAAGAGAAGCTCCTTCAACTGCATCAAGAATATACCAGCATTCTGTTTTTCCGTAGGTATTTTCCACTTTACGGGCAAATTCATCGTTAGGATGAACCTGGACACTTAACGTTTCGTTTGCCTGAATAATCTTAATCAGCTGCTGGTACTCGTCTTTCAGCTCTGTAATAACAGGTTGTCCATCGTTTTCGCTGTCAGCATCATCAATCAGCGACTGCCCAGCTGCATGTGTTGATACAATCCAGTATTCACATCCCCAGACTTTCTCTGATACAAAAGGTGAAGTCTTAAACATATGCACTCCGGTTTTATTTTTCCCAAAGTTTTTCAGGATAGTAACCGGATGCAATTTTCTCTGCAATGGCATCACGTACCAGCTGCCGGTCTTCCTGATAAGTCATTCCAAACCATTTTTCAGTAGAAGTAAAGAATTTCATCTTTCCGACACCAGTCTGAATAATACGGCTGGCTCCAGAAGGCAGATATGCTTCTCCTTTAAGGGATGAAACATTGTCTTTCAGAAAATCGTCCCAGTAATCATGGAATGTTTTGAACGCATTGGTATTGAATCCCATAAAGTTCATGGAAACCCATTCCTTACCGGTGAGTTCCAGAGTTCCTTCCGGCATGTCACTCAAAATGCGCTCCGTTCCGGTAGCATTGTCGTAATAAATTTTGGTGTTTTCAGTAATACTTACCAGATCATCACCTTCGGTCTTCATAATCCCGCGGGAAACAGAGCCGATACGGCTCATAGTATTTTCAAGAACATAGCCAACAATAGCGTGATCAGTTGAATCAGGTGTCAAAGCAGCAAGATGTGCTCCCATGGTTTTAAATGCATCGCGGCCATAGTAGTCATCTGCGTTAATGACAGTAAATGGAGTATCAATGGCTTTCTCGCCACAAAGAACAGCATGCATGGTACCCCATGGTTTGGTCCGTGCTTTATCTTTCAGTGCAATCTGCTCTGCAGTGAACAGCGCATCCGGATCCTGGAATACATATTCCGCATTAAAGTTCCGGGCAACCTGATCAAAGAATCGTTCCCTGAAATCGGTTTCTATTTCTTTACGGATAACATATACAACTTTTCCATAACCGGATGTCATGGCATCATAGGTGGCATAATCAAGAAGACATTCGTTGTGAAGTCCTACTGCATCAATCTGTTTAATTCCGCCGTAGCGGCTGCCCATACCGGCAGCAAGTACTAAAAGTGTTGGTTTCATAGGCCTATAGTATAGCGCATAATCCAGTAAGACAATACTACGGAATATCGAAGAATATTACCCTTTCCTATTGTATGCCGTTTTCCCTTCAACACCTGATGCATACTGCTTTATAATAGATACATGAATATATTCAAGAAAGCTCTTTATCCAGATGAATCCATCATTTCACAACTGTCTCTCAAGATGCAGTTTCAGATTCGCTTCATGATTGCTGTATGCTCCCTTTTTGATATTCTGATGCTTGCCATGATGGGTGTACTTTTTATTCAGGGTCATCCCCTAATGGCTGGACTCTTTCTTTTTGCTGTCATCTTCTTTGGTACAGCCCTCTTTACACTGAAAACAGGCAGAATCATTGCTTCCGGTTATCTGGCATCCTTTGGATACCTGGCAGCAGCATTTGTGCTTTTATTCTTTGGCCCCCAATACGAAACGAACCTTCTTTTTTATCGTGATGCCTTCTTTATTTCCGTTCTGGCAGTCTGTAACCAGCTGACTTCAACCAGTAAAAAACAGTTGACCCTTTTCTGCGTCATCCAGTTAATGCTCTGGTTTACAAGTATTGCACTTACCAAGCAGTTTCTTTTTGCCCGTAATCTGATCAGCGCAGCATCCGGTGTTGCCATAAACACACTGGCTATTGTTATGGTTGATATGATTGTCGTGCTGGCAAACCGTTTCAGTAACCGTATTATTGCAGAAACCGAAAAAAAACAGGAACAGGCACAATCATCTCTTACCGCAATTACCAGTATCCTGAAAGAATCACGCGAAGGCCTGAATATTGGTACAACTCTGAATAACTCTGTAGCCATTGCAACTGAAAACGTTAATCAGATTCATCAGTTATATCAGTTTCTGAGCACCGAATCTGACAATCTTTCCAGCCAGACCATGACTGCAAAGAACAGTGGTGATCAGGTTGTATCCCAGGCTGGAAAGATGCAGCAGAGTTTTACCGCCCAGAATAACAACATTGCAGAAACATCAGCTGCCCTGACCGAGATTTCTGCCAACATTACCAACATTTCCGGTATTGCCCAGAAACGCCGTACAGGAATGGATGCCATTATCAAAGATCTGGATGATCAGGCTCTGCTTATTTCCAAGCTGGTAGAAGAAGTGAATCAGGTAAAAGATTCTTCTGACCGCATTGCCGTTTTTGTAAGCACCATCGATAACATTGCCAGTCAGACCGGTCTTCTTGCCATGAACGCCTCTATTGAAGCAGCCCATGCCGGTAACCAAGGGAAAGGTTTCAGCGTAATTGCCCAGGAAATCAGAAAGCTGTCTGAACAGACAACAAAAAATGCAGAACAGATTACTGATACCCTGCATGAGAATGCTCAGATTGTTGCAACGACTGCAGAATCCGTAAATTCTTTTGCAAAAACCATCTCTGAATCTTCGTCTGAAATGCGCAATACCATTCAGGCCATTGAAGAGATTCTTGCCGGTATCAGCGAAATTGACACCGGTACCCGCGATGTTATGAATGCCCTCAACAGTATTGTTGATACATCCCGTGAAACCGGAGAAATGGTACAGACTGTTACCAAAGAAATTGGCGGACAGGGAAATGCACTGACACAGATTGCTGAAATTGCTGATACGCTGCGGGAACGTGTTGGAAATCTTGAGTTGCAGCTTACCCAGATTACTTCTGCGGTTCAGACAATCAAGACCAATGCGGAACAGAACGCCAAAGTTTCTGAGCGTATCACCATGGGCCTGAATGCCGCTTCCAACTGATCAAAAAACTCATAAAACTCATATATGGAGCTGTCCAATAAGTTCTGTCATGCTGAATTTATTTCAGCATCTACACTTGATGTAGTGATGAGATTCCGAAACAAGTTCGGAATGACGCCATAAGGAGAACTTAGACAGCTCCTTTTTTTTTTATCCTTATTCAAAAATTTCTGTTGACAGGTATATTGTATGATTGTATTATTCAGTTAATACAACTGTATTACATTGTTAATACAATCATACATATAGGAGTGTGTATGGCTTGGAATCTTGATTCTGACAGACCAATCTTTGCTCAGATAATCGAACGGATTGAAACAGACATTGTTTCCGGTGTGTACAAACCGGGAGACAAACTGCCCTCTGTCCGTGATCTGGCCGGAGAGGCAGCCGTAAACCCCAACACCATGCAAAAGGCCTTTGCAGAGCTGGAGCGAACCGGACTTGTCTATTCCCAGCGAACCACAGGACGGTTTATTACGGAGGATATCGCCATGATTGCAGAACTGAAACAGCAGATGGCACGTGACAAGGCAGCAGAACTTGTTGCCCATATGAAAAAATTAGGTTTTTCGGGAGAAGAAATCATTTCTCTCATGACAAAAGTTCTTACGGAGGATGCAGAATGACTTCTCTTGTACACTGCAATAACCTGACAAAACGCTACGGTACAAAAATTGCCGTAGACCACATTTCACTGGATCTTGAAAAAGGTCACATTATCGGGCTGCTGGGCCCCAACGGCAGCGGAAAAACTACCCTGATAAAAATGCTCAATGGCCTTTTAACCCCAAACAGCGGCGAACTTCTGGTTGACGGTAACAAAATCGGGCCGGCAACAAAGGCACTTATTTCGTACCTGCCTGATCAAAGCTACCTGAACATGAACAACAGCGTAGAACAGGTAATCACCATGTTTGCCGAATTCTACAGCGATTTTGATACCCAGCGGGCCTATGACATGCTGGCAAAACTCAAAATCGATGCCAAAGACAAACTGAAATCCATGTCCAAGGGAACCAAAGAAAAAGTACAGCTGATTCTTGTCATGAGCCGTCGTGCTGCGCTGTATGTTCTTGATGAACCTATTGCCGGTGTTGACCCAGCTGCCCGCGATTACATCCTCAATGTAATCCTGAGCAATTACGATCCGGAAGCTTCCATCCTGATTTCAACCCATCTGATCGCAGATGTAGAAAACATTCTTGATGACGTTATCTTCATTAAAGAAGGCGAAATCAGCCTTCATAAATCTGTAGACGATATCCGCAGTGAATACGGAAAATCCGTTGATGCACTGTTTCGGGAGGTATTTGCATGTTCGGTAAACTGATAAAAAACGAATTCCGTGGCACCTGGAAATTCATGGCTGCCATCTTTGCAGCTTTTGCAGTAATGACCCTTTTGGGATGCATTTCAATTCAAGCTCTGATTCATGCTGATAACCTCGGACCATTGCCGGTATTAACATTCATCCTCTATATCCTGTCGTTTGCTGTAGTATTCTTCGGTCTCCTGATTGATCTGAGCAACCGATATTACAAAACTATGTACAGTACGCAGGGATATCTGACACACACTCTGCCGGCTTCAGAACACAGTATTTTTGCATCAAAACTGATGGTTTCTGCCATTTGGATGCTGGCAGGAACTTTACTTATGCTCTGTTCTGTATTTATTCTGGGCGATGTAACCACAGAAGGAGATTTGCACCGCACTGTTAAACAGGGAATCCAGTCTCTGAACAACGGTGGTGTCATTGTAGATGAAGACGGCACCCTAGTACAAATCAATAACGGAAATATCATCGTAGAAGAAGATGGAAGCAGAGTTTCCATCACATCAAACGGTATTTTTGTTGAAGATGATACAGGTACCATCAGTATCGGTGGTTCCGGCGTTACAGTATATGACGCTGATGATTTCAGCGAAAAATTCCTCCAGAACATCGAAAGACATCCTAAACGGATTTCGTTTGAGACAACTCTGTGGCTTCTTCTCAATACGATTCTGAGTGAATGTCTGCTGCTGCTGTGGATTTTTGCCAGTATGGCAATTGGTCAACTAAGTGACAAGCATCGTACCTTTGTTGCCATTCTTGCTGCCATAGGGTTCTACATTCTTAACCAGATTGCCGGGGTAAGCGCAATCGTAGAATTTGTATCAAAAGTTGAAATATGGTCTTCACTGCAGATTTTCAAACGAATAGTATTTGGAGTTCCGATGTATCTGCTGCTGATTGATGCTGTCCTCGTTGGTATCTGCCTGCTGATTAACCATAAAAAACTGAACCTGGCATAGGTCATTTTATTCCAAATAGTGCGGACATCTCAGAATCTCTTATCTGAGATGTCCAATCCGATTTTCATTGCAGAATCCAGGTCTATCTCACAATAAATCAGTTAAACCCAATATATGAAAAAGTAAAAACTTTAACAGTCAAAATAGTTGATAAATTAAACTATTCAATTATTTCCCCAAAATCTACCTTTTTTTCACACTTTTTCCCCAAATCCCGACACAAAAAGGTAAATCGCCATACATATACCTTATGTAAAAAAAATTCAGGAAGGTATTGTATGAACTACGAAGAACAAGCCGGCGCAGAGGAACTGTCAGTTTTTGACTATCCACTGCCGGAAAAAGTTGCCGACAGAAAGACCCGTGACAGTCTGTTTACGGATCTGTTCCACCACCCCAAGTATGCATTGCAGCTGTACAAAGTGCTGCATCCTGAGGAAACCAGTGTCACAGAAAAAGATATTACGGCCGTTACCCTGCGGAATATTTTTGCAAGCGGGTTCTATAACGACCTGGGTATGCTGGTTGGTGACCGGCTCATTATCCTGGTGGAATCCCAGACCACCTGGAACCAGAACATGGCCTTGCGCTGCCTGTTGTATAGTGCAGATACCTATCAGCGCTACATTTCAAAAAACCAGATAGATATTTTCAGCAAGAGCCTGATAAAACTGCCGAAACCGGAGTTTTATGTGGTGTATACGGGGCCGCAGAAGGAGCATGAGGATA
>JAZLJW010000244.1:0-5004 GCA_045597345.1 Treponemataceae bacterium | reverse complement strand
TAGCGACGCTAGCGAGCGGTTTTGCCAGACACTGGCTGACTGGCAGTATTTTCATTATGTATTGTTCAGATTTATCCATCAGGGGATAGTATCAACTATTAATCTAAGGATATGTTTATGAAAAAAACTTTGATTGCCGCTGCTGCTATCCTTGCTTCAGCACTTCTTTTTATTTCCTGCGGTGCAAAAGCTCCCACCGAATGGACTACCGACTACAACGCTGCCCTTGAATCAGCAAAAAAGAGTGGCTCAAATATCCTGCTGTATGTCAGCGGTCCTGATGAAGAAGGCGTTTGTGAAAAATTGACCACTACCATTATGACCAATAAGAATTTCATGAAAGCTGCCAAAGGTTTTATTGCTGTTCAGCTTGATGTGGATACCAGTGAAACTGCTGATATGGAAGAACAGAATGCAATTCTTGACATTGGTATGCGTCTTGGCCTGCAGTATTACCCGTCGATATTGTGTCTTACTCCAGATGAACGGATTTTTGCAGACATTTTCTATGATCCTGATTCAGCCACATTAGAGTCAATGATTCAGGATATGAAAGATGCCGTTGAATCAGGAAAACGGGTTGCAGAACTTAATAAAAAAATCAGTAACTCTGACGGTGTAAAAAAAGCTGAATACATTCATGCATTACTGGAATCAATACCTGAAAACTATTTCAATTCATATCTTGACCTTGCTCAGCAGGTTCCGGATCTTGACCCGGAAAACAAGACTGGTATTGTTGGTACGTATAAAATTATGTTTGCATACAATGACGCTGTTGCATACCTGTTCGATGGGGATATTGATTCTGCAGTACAGGTATACGACACGTTGGCTGCTGACTCTTCATTAAAACCTGAAGATTCACAACAGTGCTATTTTTTTGCAGCTTCTTTGTGGTATTATATGCAGGACTGGGAAAATTGTTTTGCCTATTTACAGAAATCAATAGATGTTGCACCAGAATCTGGAATGGCAGACACTATCCGCGAGCAACTTGCAATGTTGCAGATGAGTTATGAATTATCCCTTTCAGGAGATGTCGAATAATGCACCCGGAGGATCCTCTCCCCGCTACTGTGAATATTACAGCACTGCTGATAACTGCAGCAGTGCTGGTTTTACTTTCAATGATTTTTTCTGCGGCAGAAAGCGCATTCCTTTCTGCCAGCACTTTACGCATCAGATTTCTACGCCGTAAAAAAGATAAGCGTGCCATGCGTGTAGGCGCGCTGCTTGATAAGCGGGAACAGCTTATCAATACCGTCATTGTTGCTAACAATCTGGTAAATATTTCTCTAACCGCTATACTCACCTCAATCGCAGTAGAACTGTTTGGCTCTGGAGGCGTTGGTATTGCTACCCTGGTAGCAACGGTAGTGCTGTTGATTTTTGGTGAAATAGCACCCAAGACCATTGCTGCTTCACATCCGGAAAAAATCAGCTTTTTCTTTTCTGGCTTCATTACCGTAATTTTTTATGTTTTGGCTCCATTAACGGGTGTTATTACTAAAGTTGCTTCATGTACTGCACGTCTTTTCGGGATAAACGCAAACGACAAAAAAAGAACCTTTTCAGAAGACGACATAAAAACGATTATGGAAGTTGGTGAAGAAGAAGGCGTTCTTGAAACCGATGAAAAAAACATGATGCACCGTGTTTTTAAGTTCACTGATCTTGAAGCAGAAGATATCATGCAGCCTCGCACCCGCATGATTTGTCTGCCGCTTACTGCCCGATACCGGCAGGTAGTTGAACTGTCCCAGAAAACCCATAAAAGCCGATTTCCTGTGTATGGAAAAGATATCGACGATATAGTAGGCATTCTCTACATGAAAGATGTGCTGGCGTACACTCTGAAAGAAAATACTGACTCGTTTTCAGTGAAAAACCTGATGAAACAACCTCTTTTCATACCTTGTTCAAAGAGTATGTCTGCCATTCAAGATTCTCTTGCTGAATCAAATAACTCAATCTGTATTGTTTTGGATGAATATGGTGGAACAGCCGGGCTTATCACGGTAGAAGATATTTCGCAGCGCATTTTCGGCTCCTTTGGCAGCGAATCAACTCATGTACAGGAAGCTGCTCTGGAAGCCATTGAAAGTGGAGAGATGGTTGTTTCCGGTCAGTGTCATTTACATGAGCTTGAAGAAAATTGTGGAATCAGTTTTGGCGAAGTTGATTCTGAAACAATCGGTGGATTCCTGGCAGAAAAACTTGATGCTATACCCGAAGTAGGGCAGTCTGTTCTCTGGCAGGACTGGCGGTTTACGGTTGAGACTGCCAGTGCGACTGTAGTCCAAAAGGTCAGCCTGCATCATTTATTTACCGAATCCGCCATGGATGATACAGATACTGCAGAAGGAGTAAACTGATGGATACGGTTATTACGCTTCTTTTTCTGCTGATTCTTGTCATTCTTGCTGCTTTTTTTGCTTCATCAGAAACAGCATTCCTCTCCATTTCGTCGGTACGGTTGCGGCAGATGAAAAAAGATGACAATCGGTTCACCCGTCTGGCTGCCAGTCTGAAGCAAAATCAAGGCCGGTTACTTACAACGATTCTTATTGGAACAAACGTAGTGGTAAACCTTTCTTCTTCAGTTGCGGCAGCTCTGGCAATCCGGCTGGGAGGACAGAAAGCCGTTTCATTGGCTACAGCAGGCATGGCTCTGGTAATCATTCTGTTTGGCGAGATACTGCCAAAGAATACAGCGTCTTTTATGCCGGAAAAAACTGCCCGGAATGCAGCACTGCCGCTATATATCATTCAAAAAATCTTTTACCCGCTGGTAGTGCTTTTTGAAAAAATTAACAGCTGCATTGAAAAACTGGTTGCTCTTTTATGGCATGACGATGCTCCTGCAGTAACGGAAGAAGAACTGAAAACACTGATTGATGTGGGAAATGAAGAAGGAACATTGGAAGGTGATGAAAAAGATATGTTGTACAAAATCTTTGAATTCACTGATTTACGTGTCCGTGACATTCTGAAGCACCGGTCTCTGGTAGTTGCACTGGATGAACAGGCTGACTGGAATGAAACTATTACCGCTATTTCATCATCGGGGTATTCCCGCATACCAGTGTACCGGGATACTCCTGAAAATATGATAGGTCTTGTGCATTATAAAGATCTGCTCTATTTCAGTGGCGACCGGCAGTCATTCAAAGCTGGCGATATTATGCGAACCATCATGTATATTCCAGAGACTGTACTTGTTGAAACCGTTCTCAAGCAGTTCCGGACTGAAAAGCGGAATTTTGCAGTCGTAATGTCTGAGCATGGCAGTGTCAGCGGCATTGTGACCATGGATGATATTCTGCGTGCGGTATTTGGACGTATTACCGATGAGTATAATCAGAGCAGATCCAACTCTGTAGACCGTGTCCGCGTTGTCGGCAAGCGGGAATTTGTGATTCCCGGTGATATGCTGATTGATGATTTTAATCAGTACTTCAAGCAGAAGCTTGAATCAGAAGAGTATGATACCATGGGTGGCTGGTTACTGGATGCCATGGGGTATTTGCCTGAACAGGACGAGAAACTGGTCCGCAACACCATGCTGTTTACTGTAGAGACTGTCCAACAGCGGAGAATTCAGAGCATTCGGATACGGTTCCTGCCTGGAAACCGCAAACCCGATGAAATAGTCAGAAAATAAGGGAAATGCCAGCGGAGAGAGAAAATTCTTCAAGACTTGATCCACCATATCCAATCTTTATTGGTCTTGCCGGCATGGTATTCCCTGACCATGAATACGTAGGCCCTTCTATTACTGTGGATAATGAGCCTTCTTCTCTCAGGTACAGTCTGAAATGTTGCGAAAGGGGAAATGTAACCGCAGCTTTTTCCTGAAAACCGCACATGTAGCCGTACATAACGTCAAGAAAACTGGTATCCCGCAGACAATGAATGTCATGACCGGTGGCTGCTTCTGCCGGAATAAACCATACACCAAGGTATATACCGGGCCTGTGAAGCTTTTCATAGGTATAGGTAATGCCAAGTCTCAGGTAATTACATTGATAATTGTAAGTGATGACTGTTCCGGTAAAAGGGATTTTTGGTTCTGTCGCAAGATCAATATGTTTAATGCTGCTATCATATTGCCGGTATCCGTTGCTCCCGGAAAAAGAAAGCTGCCGTATATCCCAGCCTATATCAAATCCCAGTCCAACAGGCAATGTCCATGCACCACCCACAGAAAAGCTGTATCCTTTTTCTAACGTATTGTCATGTATGCTGTAATTGGTAAGCTGTCCGCAGTAGACATTGTTTTCAATATGCTGCCAGTCGTAATCCTGCATATATCCGGAGTTTTCAGGTATTTCCCATGCATAGCTGGCATTCAGCTTCAGCTGGTGATTCCGGGTTGTTGCTGCAATAAATGAGCAGGATGCGCCAATAGCAGATATTCCGGAAATATCCCAGTCAAGACGGCTGATGTTGTAATCCAACGTTCCATCACCATTGTTATCAGTGCGTACATATTCGTGCAGCATACCCCAGGATGCCCGGTAAAAAGGTTGTATCGTAAAACCGAAATCCACAGCAGTGAGTAGTGCACTGCATCGAAGAAAAGTAAATGCCGCCAGAACTATGTATTTCTGTACTCTCTTAGTCATCAATTGTTGAATCTTCGGCCAGAGGATCTACCTTAAAAAGTTTCGCCAGCTGTTTTCGGAGGGAATCCATATCTTTCTGATAGGGAGCAGTCAGTTTCATGGCTTCTCCCGTTACTGGATGGGTAAATTCTATCTGGTAGGCATGGAGCCCCAGCCGGGAAAGCAGTGGACGCTCTTCATACACATCGCCCCGCCAGCTTCTCTTTATGTCGCTCAATTTAATGGGTTTCTGATTACCGCTGTATAAGGGATCGCAGACAATGCTGATTCCCAGTTCCTGCAGATGGGCACGGATCTGGTGGGTACGTCCTGTTACAGGATGTGCCGCAATCCAGCTGAACGGGCCTGCAGTACCAATCAGTTCAAAATCAGT
>JAZLJW010000243.1:0-19921 GCA_045597345.1 Treponemataceae bacterium | reverse complement strand
GTGATACAATCTCCGGAGGGTTATGAAAGGCGCCGCATCCAAAGGCACCCAGAATAAGTACCTGAACGCCTTCTTTTTCTGCAACGTCAAGAATGCGTTTGATACGGCGTTTCATCAGACTGGTGTAGCGGTTTTTGTCATACTGCCAGTCAAGGACCGGGGCAGCAGACGTAATAATATCGGTTTTAAACCACTGGTCTTCCGGCAGAAGTTCCGGCGCTGGTACATCAGATTTGAATACCATAACATCCGGGATATATATCAGGTCATCGTTCCCCATCTCATCAATCTGGTGGTCTATCCACTGTTGGGTGTGCCGTTGGTAATAGTCTTCCTCTTTTGCTTTCAGACAAGGGTATAGTGTAGAAGTGCGGCAGAGACATTCTTCCTGCGCACCAGCAGACCAGGGGGCTCCGCCGATATGGTGGTTGTTGGCAAAATTAAGGCAGCAGATTTTCTTTCCTGAGTCTTTATAGTCACAGGCTGCTTCAAAAGTTCGTTTTGTAGAAACTAACACCTTCATGTCCGGGTTTGGTTGAACGGATTTTCCCTGTGGGGAAGTTTCAACAGTATCTTCCTGATACACAATGTATTCTTTTTCTGCTGAGGCCATAACGGCATCAAGTAATGGTCCCGGCTCAGTGCAGCGCTTTAAGGTGTCAGTCATGACACGGTGATTCAATGATCGGTATTCTTCTCTTGTCATACGTATATTATAGTAACGTTTTTAAAAACGTACGGTTACTGCAGATAAAATCCGCAGAAGGTCGTTCAGGTGGCATTCATGCCACCTGAACTTATGTAGTTTTGTGCGGCAGAATCTGCCTCCCAAAACTACGCTCAACGCCGCCGTCCATGGCGGCAGCTGTTTACTGTAAATAAAATCCGCAGAAGTTGGCGTCGTAGCTTTTTACCTTCTGGCCCCACATATCAACTTCTTTTGCCGGTACAGCCCCTGACTGCACAGCGTTCCAGTCGGCAAGAATCTGTTCTGCAGCATCGGAGCCCAGCTTCAGTTCGCCGTGAGAAGCCAGAACCGTATCGTAGTCGGCTTTTCGGGCCATCAGTTTTTTCAGGGCATCTGCAAACTGTTCCGGACAGCGGTGGCCTCCAAAGAGATAGATATGTTCTTTCTGCAGCGAATCTCCGGCAAAGAGCATGCGGCGTTCCTTGTCCAAAAGGACAATACTGCCGGCGGTATGGCCCGGTACCGCAATAACTTCCAGTGTCCGGCTACCCAGATCGATAACATCGCCATCACAGATTTCAATCCACTGGCTGCCCGGGAATTTTTCTGCTACTCCACAGCCTTCGTAGTCTTCTTTTGTCATCATGAACTGACTGAACTGGGCGGTGCCGGAAATATGGTCGCCGTCAGCGTGGGTGTACACTACGCTTAAGGGAAGTGAGGTTACTTCGTCCGCAAGTTCTTCCAGGTCTGGATTTGAAACGCCGCTATCTATCCAGAGGGCGCTTTCGGTTCCGATCAGCAGAAAACAGCGGACAAACTGATCTTCCAGAACATAGGTTTTATCATCAATCTTTACTAAATCAGACATGTTTAATCTCCTGCATTCAGTATACCACATTTTGAGCCACAGCATGTAAAGCCCTGCTTGAATGACATTTTCAGCGGTTTCTGTAATAATGCGGGTATGTTAAAATTCATTACCCAATACAAAGGCCTGCGCCGGGAAAACTACATCCTTTTTATCGGTCGTATTGTTACCAGTCTTGGATCCATGGTATGGCCGGTACTTACCCTGATTCTTACCCAGAAACTGGGTATGACTGCTGCTGAAGCTTCTCTGTACATGATTGCTGTTGGTGCCGTACAGCTGCCTCTGGGACTTCTTGGCGGAAAACTTGCCGACCGCTGTAACAAAAAACATATCATTGTCTTTTTCGATATCGTTTCTGTTACCTTTTACTTTATCTGTTCCGCTGTTCCCCTCAGTTTTACAACCATTATCTTTCTTACCCTGGGCTCCCTGTTCCAGAGCATCGAAGGACCTGCCTACGAAACCCTTATCGCAGACATTACCCTGACAGAGAACCGGGAAAAAGCCTATTCTCTGGGATATCTGGGAATGAATATCGGTCTTATGGCTTCTCCTACCATTGCGGGATTCCTCTTTAAGGACTACCTGTGGCTGTCGTTCCTGATAAGTGGTGTGTCAGTAGGTTTTTCTACGATCCTTATTGCGCTCTTTGTTAAGGATATTACTCCTGTAACTGAAACGTCCGAGGCTTCCAGCTATCAGGCTGCCGTTGATGACAATATTTCTCTGTTTGAAATCTTAAAGCGCAACCGGGTTATTTTCATCTACATCGTCGCCATGGCGCTGTATCATTCGGCGTACGGTCAGTGGAGCTTCCTGCTGCCCATCGATATTGCTGCTGTCCACGGTGCTGATACGGGCGCATTCATCTACGGTACCATCAACAGTGCCAACTGTATTATCGTGGTACTGTTTACGCCGCTTATTACCCAGTGGTTTTCATGGCTGTTCCAGACAAAAAAGAGCCTGGTGGGCATTGTGCTGGTTGGATTGGGATATGTGGTGTTCCGTCTGGGGCTGGGCTTTATCCCTACCTACTATTTTGCCATTGCACTGTTTACCTTGGGCGAGATTTTCTCCACCATCGCCAACGGTCCGTATATTTCAGAACGCATGCCGGCAAGTCATCGCGGCCGCATCAACGGTATCCTGAACATTATCCAGCAGGGTATTGCAGGTATTGCCATGTTCGTTATCGGTCAGGTGCATACCAACATTGCTCCGCTGTACGCCTGGGTTCTGGTTTTCGGCATGATCGGTACCGCCAGTATCCTCAGCTTCATCCTGATTTTCCGCGATAAGAAGTACTATCCCAAACTGTACGAAAAAGAAGTTTCGTAATGGGGCAATCATTGAACTACAGAAAAATGACACTGCAGGATATGCCTGAAGTCGTAGAAAAATATGTTGATTATTACAACAACGAAGAAGAGTGCTGCTGGACCGTTGAAAAGGCTGGCAGACGGATTCATCAGGTACTGGCCATGGAAGGTTCTTTGTGCTTGCTGCAGTGTGATGATGACGGTGTTCTCTGCGGTTTTGCCATGGGATATCTGAAAGAATTTGATGACATAACAGGGTATTATCTGGAAGAAATCGTTATCTTTCGCGGCTTTCAGAATCGTGGTTATGGCACTGAGCTGATGCAGCATTTGGAACAGGCTGTAAAAGAACATGGCGCAGTGCATATCGATCTGAGTAGTGTAAACGATGATATGCACCGCCATTTTTATTCAAAACTGGGATATTATGCAACTGAGAATTTCTCCATGATGGGGAAATTCTTCTGATATCATTGTTTGCGGTGAAAGTTTGTTTATTCACCGCAAATATGCGGCGAATAATCTGAAAGAAAATACTTCTGGCGGGCGAAGTACAAATTATGTTTTAAACCAAAACAGTAAACTTTAAAGTATACTACTTTAAAGTTTACTGTTTTTCCTCGACCTGTTTTTATCTGCACACCTTCACAATCAGCGGCACGATGATTTCATCGTCCGTCCAGCCGGCATGTTCGCTGAAGAGGATGGAGCCGCCTTCGCTGACGATGGACCGGTTGCTTTTGCCGTTGATGGCCACAAAGTCTCCCAGTGCGGGGCGGAACAGGGGATTTTCTCCTGCACACTCGGCACCGCCGGGAACTCCGCTTACGTTGCCAAAGAGTCCGGATGCAATAACTTCTTCTGCCGGATACAGATCAAAATCTTTACCAAAGGCTGTATTGAACCGGCGGGCAAACTCTTCCTGACAGCCGTCTTTTACCTTAAATGAGGCTGCTCTCTGTTCCAGACCAGGGGTTCGCTCCAAAAGTTCCTCCACGTCAGGGTAGTCAGACAGCATCAGTTGCTCTGTCTTCATGTGGCCATGGTCTGCAACCACGATTACCACCGTATTGTGCAGTTCGTTACAAAGGACCGCAATCTTTTCATCAAGAGTGGCCATGCAGTGTTTTACTTCATCAGAATCGGGACCTTTGTCGTGCATGATGCCATCAGGATCAGGGTAATAGGCGTATACGTAGCGCTTTTCGTTTTTTGCCGGTTTACTGCAGGCAGCCTGTACATCGGCAGTGAGCACATCAAAATCCCGGTACTTTGGATCGATGAACGGAGCAAGAAGCACACCGTCATATTTCCCCGCATCGGCTATCTGTTCCGGCAGGTATTTTCTCACCAGATCGCTGGTCTTACTGATATAGTCGCTCTCCCGTTCCTTTGAGACTTTCTCTATCCCCAGAAACAGGGTCATGGTTTTATCCAGCGGTTTCACGTACATATCCCAGCCAAGCCAGCCGTGTTCTACCGGATTCAGACCCGTCAGCATGGACATGGTACAGGCGGTGGTAGTGGCAGGAAAAACCGAATAGAGGGTACGGAGCCGGTTGCTCCGGAAAAAGGATGTGGAGGGCAGGTTTCGGGAAAGGATGTTGTCACCCATGCCATCCAGGAGAAAAACGACTACATTTTCCGGCTGCTGTTCTGCAAGAAGTGCATCGATATCGCTCAGGGTAGTGTGAGCGTAGGGAATATCAAAATACTTCTGCACGGAGCACGCCAGGTTTGTCAGGCAGTTGGTGTAATCATTCTTTACTTTCATGGTGGAAGTGTAGACGGACGGGATACCGGCAGTCAATAAAGCCGTTCTTTAGGTCATTCTGACTGCGGCAACTGCCGTCATATCGTTGACTTTCGTACCCGCACTGTCTACACTGAATCCATTATTCTATGGCAAAGTACGAACCTTTTTCTCCAGTAGAAATTCCTGGCCGTCAGTGGCCAACCCGTTCTCTTACGCAAACTCCGGTTTGGTGTTCTGTTGACCTTCGCGACGGCAATCAGGCACTTCCTATCCCCATGTCCATTGAACAGAAAATGGAATTCTTTGATGTGCTGGTGGCTGCCGGTTTCAAGGAAATAGAAATCGGATTCCCATCATCCAACGATACGGAATTTGAATTCATCCGCCGTCTTATCGATGAAAACCGTATCCCTGACGAGGTGACTATCCAGATTCTCTGTCAGGCACGTGAAGCCCTGGTCATCAAATCGCTACAGGCTGTTAAAGGTGCCAGAAACGTTATCTTTCATCTGTATAATGCCATTTCTCCCTGTCACCGGCAGTTTAATTTTAATGCCACTAAAGAAGAACTGGTGCAGCTGGCAGTAAGCGGTGTAGAAATGCTGCAGCGCTACCTTGCCATGGGCATTGCCGGCGACTCTACTGCTGTCCGTCTTGAATATTCACCTGAAGACTTTACCGGGGCAGAAACCGATTACGCTGTTGAAATCTGTACGGCGGTGTATCAGGCATGGAATGCCGGTTCTGCAGGCAATAAAAAGGATCCGGTAATCCTTAATCTGCCGGCCACGGTAGAACACAGCATGCCTAATCAGTTTGCAGATCAGATAGAATACTTCATTCAGGAATTTGATAAGGCAAACGGAAATGCCATTGCCGATGGCAAAATCCTGATCAGTATTCATAACCACAACGATCGGGGAACCGCCGTTGCCTGTGCAGAACTGGGACTTCTTGCCGGTGGTCATCGTGTCGAAGGAACCCTGTTCGGTAACGGAGAACGGACCGGAAACCTGGATCTGGTAACATTGGCTCTGAACATGACAACCCAAGGCATCAGTACTGGCCTTGATTTTTCACATCTGCCCCAGCTGGCTTCAAAATACAGCCACTTAACGGGCATGAGCATTCCGCCCCGGCAGCCCTATGCCGGTCAGCTGGTATTTACGGCTTTTTCCGGCAGTCATCAGGATGCCATCCGTAAAGCCCTTTCTGCCCGTGCTAAGGGCCTGACTGATGAGCGGTGGGACATTCCCTATCTGTGTATTGATCCCCGGGACTTGGGCCGCGAATATGAAGAAATTATCCGCATCAACAGCCAGAGCGGCAAGGGCGGAACGGCCTGGATTCTTGAAAGTGAATACGGTTTGTTCATTCCTAAACACATGCAGCCGGGAGTCGGTGCTGCCGTAAAACAGGCTGCTGACCAGTTGCAGCGGGAACTGACAGCTGCAGAAGTCTATGGTGTATTCCAGAAAGGTTGGGTAAATACAGAGACGGAACTTTCCATTCTTGATCTGGCAGAAACCCATGTGGATGGTGCCAACAGTTTTGACAACGTACTGTGCCGTGCCAGTGTCCAATGGAAAGGTCAGATTTTTGCCATCGGTGGTAAGGGAAACGGTCCTCTGGCCGCATTTGCCGCCGCTTTGGGACAGACAACAGTGCCTCGGTTCAGCGTAACGGACTTTCACGAACATTCAGTTGGTCTTGGTTCTGATACCGATGCATTTGCCTATGTTGAATGTACCTTTGAAAACGGAGAAGTCCACTGGGGCTGTGGTAAAAGTTCCAACATCGGTCGCGCCGGTATCAACGCCGTTGTCAGCGCCATAAACCGCTTACGTATTGCAAGGAGATAACAGGAGATAACTTATGACAATGGATAGAATGTTTCAGGATCACATGGTCCTTCAGATGGAAAAACCGGTAAAAATCTGGGGAGAAGCTGAAGACAGCGCCACCGTAACCGTAACGTTCAATGGCCAGACTGTTTCAACCCGCCCGGAAGATGGCCGTTGGGAAGTAACATTGCAGCCCATGGAGAGCGAACGGGGCCTTACGTTGACCGTAACAGACGGTACCGATTCCATTACCCTGAATGATGTTGCTATTGGAGAAGTATGGCTTGCTGGTGGTCAGAGCAACATGGAATTCTATATGGAATACGATGCTGACTATCTGGCAGAAAAAGCCGGAACCCTGCATCTTGATATCCGTTTTTTTGATTATCCGGAAGTGTCGTATCCCCAGCAGGAAGAAGACTGGAACTACGATGAAATGGGCGTATGGCGCCAGGCTGGTCCTAATAATCTTCGCTGGTGTTCTGCTGTTGCCTACTGGTGTGCTAAAAAACTGCACGTAGATTTAGGCGTTCCGGTAGGAATTATCGGCTGTAACTGGGGTGGTACCAACGCCGGCTGCTGGATGGATCCAAAATACCTTGCAAAACACGGTCAGTGCTGGCTTGACCAGTATCAGGCAAATCTGGCTCAGATTCCTGACCCAAAAGCATGGTTCGAAGACTGGCGCAAAAACCCTGAAAATAACCGCGGTAAACCCTTTGAAAACCAGTTCGATTTGAAGTTCATGCCCGGTGTAAGCCGCGAAGAGCAGCTGGCTTTCATGAACGGCATTGGAGCTGCCTGGGGGAAACCTCAGCCGGTGGCGCCGGGTCACTTTATGTGGCCGGGCTGCCTCTACGAAAATATGCTGTGTAACATTGCCCCCTATACTATCCGCGGTACACTGTGGTACCAGGGATGCAGCGATGAATCTCATGCTGCCGAATATGCCGGCGTTCTTTCTGACCTGATTGATAACTGGCGTACCCTTTGGAACGACCAGTTCCCATTTATCATTGCCCAGCTGGCACCCTTCAGTGCCTGGCTTACCTGTGAAGGAACCAACTATCCGGTAGTGCGTCAGAGTCAGCAGACTGTTGCCGATACTGTTCCCAACACCTATCTGATTTCCACCGGTGATGTGGGTATGGAATATGATATTCACCCAAAACAGAAAAAGCCGGTAGGAGAGCGGGCTGCACTTCTTGCAGAGCGGTATGTATATGGCTGCGATGTTCCGGCAGATGCACCACGGCTCAGTGCCATTTCAAAAGCACCGGGTATGATTATGCTTCACTTTGAAAATGTCGGCGAAGGGCTTTGGATGAAAGGCAGTTCCATTGATGGGCTTGAACTGTTTGCCGGCAGCGAACCAGTAGAAATCAGTGCAACCACCGCCGGCGGTAATCTGGTGATTCTGCTTACTGACGATGCAGATCGGGTAGACACGGTATCATTTGCGCACAAGCCGTTCTATGTAATGAATCTGTATAACAGTTATGACGTACCGGCCCTTCCGGCACTGGTGCATTTTGGAGAGTAATCTGGTATGAGTATAACATCACTGCAGCTGCAGCTTCAGAAAAAATGGCAGCAAGGCCAACCTCTTACGGTTTGCTTTGTCTGTCATGGGAATATCTGCCGGTCTCCCATGGGAGAGTTTCTCTTTAAGGATATGGTGCAGAAAGCCGGTATAGCAGACCGGTTTGTCATTTACAGCCGAGCCACCAGTACCGAAGAAATCGGCAACCCGGTACACTACGGTACCCGGAACAAACTGGCCCGGTACAACATCAGCTGTGACGGTCATCATGCTACCCGCATGACGGCAGCCGATTATGAAAAGTCAGATGTACTTATCGGCATGGATAGGGCCAATATCAGCAATATGGTACGGCTGGCTGACGGCCAGAGCGAAAAAATCTGTAAGATGCTGGAATGGGCCGGCAGCAGTCGTGATGTAGCTGACCCCTGGTATACCGACAACTTTGACGAAACCTACGACGATATTTATGCAGGCTGTACGGCATTTCTGGAAACCGTGTGCAATATTGACTGATGCAGCCAGCGCGCAAAGCAACCGGATTACAATGTGGCTGTATCGATGTGATACACACTGCCGCAGTTATGACAGACAATTTCCAGCGGGTTAGGTCCGTTTGCCTTAATGTCGGCAAGTTCTGCTTCTCCCAGATTTTTCAGGTGCTGGCGGAATACTTCTTCTGAACAGGGGCAGTCAAACAGTACATCCCGTTCTACGGCAATGGACGGTTTGAACTCGCGGAACAGACCAAGCACAATGTCCCGGTTGTTTCCTTTTTCTGAGTACCATTCTCCCAATGACGGGCAGGCACGGAAGGCGTTTTCTACCCGCCACAGCAGCTCTTCGTTCTCATCAAATTCGGCGTCTTTATCAGATGCTTCATCAGCTTCCTGAGCGCTTTTAGCCTTACCGCCAACCTGTGGCATTACCTGCAGGAACAGACCTCCGGCACCGATAACGCGCCCCTGCCGGTCAAGTTTGATACTGGTACTGAATGCGGTGTTAACCTGTTCACTCTGGGTAAAGTACCAGGCCAGGTCTTTTGCAATATTCTGATACTGAATTTCTACGCTGCCGGTCTGGGCTTCTCTGGCGCCTTCCTGCAGACGGCTGATGGTAACGGTTCCTGGTCCGAAGAAGGGTGCCAGATCCCAGCTTTCCAGCGGTTTATCTACGGGAATGTGATCCTGCAGCAGAAAACCGCGTACGGTGCCGGCAGAGTCGGCTTCAACACTGAACCCGGCAGCAGGGCCGTTGGTATCATATCTGAATGTAACGTGTTCGCGGCCTTTCATGGTAGGAATAAGAAGTGCGCCGCAAAGAGCTGCTTGTCCCAGAACCATGGTTTCAAGAATGCCGGTGTTCTGCTGGGCCCGCATCTGGTTTACAAAACGGGTTCCGTGGAACAGAGCACCACGGATACGGCCTTCTGCCATAACGAATACGGACATGCCGTCTTTTTCAATTGAGTCCAGGTGAGTAAGAAGTTCCTGGTCGGTAATTTCTGCCTTAATCATGGCGACAGTATACTTAATGGCCTGATACTACGCAATGCGTAATTTATCCCCGGAAAAAATAAAATTTGACGGGTAAAAAAAGTGGATTTATAATTTCGATATATATGAATAAAGTATATGTCGGAAACTTAAGTTTCAAAACAACAGAAGAATCACTGGCTGCCTATGCTGGCCAGTTTGGTGAAGTAACATCAACAAGAATCATTATCGATCGTGCTACCAATCAGTCTAAAGGCTTTGGTTTTGTGGAGTTTATTGATGACGATGCAGCCTCTGCTGCGATTCGTGCCATGAACGGCAAAGATTTTGAAGGTCGTCGTCTTCGCGTAAATGAAGCTGAGGATCGTCCTGCTTCTTCGCGTCCACCGCGGGAACGCGGTCCCCGTTATTAATCTGTATATACATTTAGCAGATAAGGAGGAAACCCTGATTCGTTGCTGCTTTGGGGTATCTGCTAGTTGTTGCTGCTTGCACTGGTTGTTTATTACAGCTGGTGCTTTTTTTTTGCCCAAATTTGACCGATACAACAGTGATATGAGTTTTTTGCCACCACAATTTTCGGTATTCTGCAGTTCTGACTGTAATAGAACTGATTTTTTAAAAAAATGGCTTACCCAAAACGGACTTTCATTCCGTACTATTCCATTAAACAACCGTACCCATATAATGCTGCAGTTTCCAAAGACAGCGTATAATCCCATGTTTAAAACAAAAACCCTGCTTGTTCATTATGACAGGGCTGAAAACACCCCTGGCGCCAATGATAATAGTGCAGCTGTATATATGGTGTTGGAGTGGGCCAAAAGATTGATGCTCCACCCCGGCGTGCACAATATGCGTGTCATTTTTACCGATGGTGAAGAATCCTGTATGCCCTTGTCAAAAGGTGCTGATGAAAGTCAGGGAGCTTTGGGACTTGCCTTATTTTTCAAACAGCTGGGTATTCTTCATGATGATATATATGTATTGGACAGCATGGGCCGTGGTGATGTTCTTGTTGTCAGTACTGCCGGAAAAAACAGCCCGGGAAACCTTGATTTTCAGAAGCAGTTCAAGGCGGTATTTGAACGGGCTTGCAATCTCTGCCGGCAGACGTCTCCTGAAAGCTGGCTGACCTTACCGGTTCCTTACAGTGATAACGCAGGGTTTCTTGCCTGTGGTTTCCCGGCCGTAGCCATTACCATGCTGCCCCGTGACGAAGCAGATATCTACATGAGGCAGCTGCAGCGGGATCCTGCTTTTGAAGCAGAAGTTATGAACCGCTGTGTCGGATCAAAACTGCAGGATAAAGCTCAGGTACTGATGCTGAATGAACGGATACCACGCACCTGGCGCATTGAACATACACCATTGGATAACGAAATGAACTTAACCCCGGAATCCTTTGATCTGACAGCTAAGCTTCTTGATAATCTGGCTGATCTTGTCGTCATGGCATAAGAAATCAAAAGAAGGTATACTGACGACCATGAATGTTATTCTGATGAACCTTTGGAATTATATCGTTATATTCATTATATCCATGGTTCCCCTTATCGAACTTCGCGGTGCCATTCCTGTAAGCCAGGGGATGGGACTTCCTTTATTGCCATCGTTTATAGTGTGCATCATCGGCAATATGATTCCCGTACCCATCATCTATTTTTTTGCCCGTAAAGTGCTGGAGTGGGGGAAAGACAAACCGGTTATCGGCGGTTTCTTTACCTGGTGCCTTGATAAAGGGCACAAAGCCGGCTTAAAACTGACCGAAAAAGCAGGCCGCGGTTTATTCTGGGCCCTGGTGCTCTTTGTCGGCATCCCGATTCCCGGAACCGGCGCATGGACTGGTACACTTGGCGCCAGTATTCTTGATATGGGCTTCAAAAAAACCGTTACCGCCGTTATCCTCGGCGTCCTCTTAGCCGGCATCATCATGATGAGCATCAGCTTCGGCGTGTTCAGTGCAGTACGGTGAATTGGTAATTAAAAAAGAAATCAAGTTTCGTATAGTTGCAGTTCGGGATACACCGCCTGAATGTAGCGGAAGTGATGGTCTTTTGTCCAAACGGGAATATCGTATTTAATCCCAAGATAGGCAATTAAGGCATCGGTCACCGGAACGCTGATGCCTTGAGTACGGATTGTCTGAAGCAGCAGCCCGGAAAATTCCCAGTCATATTCGTCGATGGTAATCAATTCAAAGGCTGTAAAAGCTTTGATCAGATTATCGGCTTCGTCATCAGTTCTGGCTCCATGTAAAAGTTCTGTCTTTACAATTCCACAGAGGCCGATATCCAGAGAGTTGAATTTTGTAATGAAATCCGAATCTGATCCACGAAAGTAATCAATGAAAATATTGGTATCCGCTAAAATCATAACGTACTGATTCTCCGAAGTTCATTAACAGCGTCTTCATCCACATCAATTGGTCCGCAATTTTTAAGAAATTCGGTCCGTTCAGCTGTACTCATCTGAGCTTGAATGGGAGGCTGAACATTTGCACGGATTTTTTTTATGAATTCTTTGCGCCTTTCTTCTGCTTTTTTTGAAACATTCAATGAAATGGTACGATTGGCCGCTTCAGTAAGGCTGGTGTAATCATCAAGCGAAATCAAAACACATTCAGGAATATTGTTTTTGACAATAATGCGGGGGCCTTCACTTCGGACTTCATCAATAATTTTTCCCGCTTCACCTTTATTAAACCGGGTAATCGGAATAATTGCGTTCAAAAGTTGCAAAGTATTCAGTGCGTTAAATTGAACTGCTGGCATACATGCCTCCCTGCAATGGTGTAAAAGAATGTATCGATATATAAGTATATGAAACTATTGGAAATTTGTCGAGAAATTTATAGGTATAGTATCGGAATAATGAAATCATCCCATATAATCTTGTATAAACTATCGTTATAGCGATATAACGATAGTATGAAGTTATATCATGGTTCCCTGTATGAAATTAAAGAGCCACTCTTTAAAGGTGGAAAGTCTCAAAATGATTACGGGCAGGGATTTTACTGCACAGAAAGTATTGAACTGGCAAAAGAGTGGGGCTGTTCAGAAGAAAAAAATGGCTTTGCCAATGAATATGATTTTGACACAGATACTCTTTCTGTATTAGATCTTAATAACGCTTCTTATTCAATATTGAATTGGCTCGCAATACTCGTGCAGAACAGAACTTTTGAAACCAGAAGTGAAATTTCCGTTGCTGCTAAAGAATACCTTCTGAAACACTTTTTAATTGACTACGAAAAGTATGATGTAATAAAAGGGTATCGTGCTGATGATTCTTATTTTTCTTTTGCCAATTCGTTTCTGAATAACACGATTTCTCTTCAAAAATTGAATGTTGCCATGAAACTTGGAAAACTGGGAGAGCAGATAGTCCTAAAGTCTGAAAAAAGTTTTTCACATATCACTTTCGTAAAATCATATCTGTCATCAAAAGACAGGTATTATCCCCAAAAAGTACAACGGGATATTGATGCCCGAAATGCATTTTCAGAATTAAAAATGCAGAACGAAATAACAGAAGGCGTTTTCATGCTGGATGTCATGCGGCAGGAGTTGAAAAATGAGAGCATACAGTCAATTCTATCTTGAAGATTCCATGCGGAACATGGCAGGTATGTTCGATTACGCAATACGAGGACTACAGTATCTTCCTGATGATTTTTTTTCGCTGTTTATCGATTCAGGCGTTGCAGCTCTTTTTGGACACGGGAATCCCAAGTATGTCTGTGGACTTTCCGGTATTGAACTGTGCAGAAATGTTCTGGAAAAAACGGGAAATACCTTTGGATATGCAGACATTGATTACTCTTTTGATGGCCCTGAATATTGGTGCGGCTGGAGTCTGGCATATTATCAGTGGTATTCCGCTTTCAGATTCAATGATCTGCGGGATTACGGACTGGTACCCTCTGAAATTCTGAAACGCTATGTTCTGCATGAAGCAGATATTTCAAAGTTTATGGAAGCAGCAAATGCCATCATTAAAGAAAACCAGCAGAAAAAGCCCACCCGTTTACAGATAATCCGCAAGGAACGGCATATGACTCAAAAAGAACTGGCTGATCTTTCCGGAGTTTCATTGCGAATGATACAGCTATATGAACAGCGCCAGAACGATATAAATAAAGCCGCCGGTTCAGTCATCAACAAACTTGCCTGGGTTTTAAACTGCAATTTCTACGACATTATGGAATTGGAACTGGATTCCATTGCTTGTCGTACGGTTTCAACTGGTATGAAGTAGCAAAGGTTCTGATCTGTAAGATTAGAAGTTGCCGGTTACATCGGCACCCTGCATGATTTTAGTGAATGCTTGTTGCAATATGTTGTTATCAGTTACCTAAGATAAAGATAACCAGCAATTATTGCCCGAAAGAAAATATAAAAATCCTCAACAATTTAATTCATGAATTTAAGGATGAAGACAGCGATTGCGATGATGACAATTTGTGTTTTGATGACGGCTAAAAATTATTACTGCTTAAATTTGTAAATCTAAATAACATCTTTTCCTCCACATCCTGCAAAAAATTCTATAGCATCTACAACTTCAATCAGCTGGCCATTGTAAGAAATTGAATCTCTTTGGTTTAGTGTTACAATTGTTCCTGTAAGACCTGGAAACTTTTTAATTGTTTCAGCAAGACCTTTTGCTTCTCTTTCCAGATTTTCGGGAGTTAGTTCGTAGCATACCTGAACTGCATGTTCAGGAACAACTGAAGAACCATAAAGAAAATCACATTCAAAACTTTGTTCTGCATAGTACCAGATATTTTTGGTTTCACGCCTGATTTTATTAAAGACTGCATTTTCAAAAAGACGTCCCAAATCTTTTGCAGAAGAAAGAGAAATGCTTTTAATCAAGCCTGTATCTATACAATACACTTTCTTTGGATTAACAGACTGTGCTTTTGGCGAATAATCAAATTTTGGAATGAAGGAAAACAGATAACTTTGCTCAAGAAATGAAAGATATTCCAGAATTGTTGCAGTAGTTTTTAATCCAAGTTGTGCAGAAAGTTTTGAGCCCGTGATGAGATTCCCGCAGTTTGAACATAAATAAACGGCAAGAATACGCAACGAACGGGAATCTTTTATTCCATAACGCACGATTATGTCCCGAAAGAGAATGTCATCAAAAAGATGGGACAGAATTTGAATTTGTTTGTACAAAAGAAATTCAGGAAATCCACCTTTTTCTAAATATTCAGAAAAGCTTTCTGTTGAAATATCCTTTTTTAGAAGATTGCAGAATTCTGTAAAGCTGAAAGGAAAAACTTCGTAATCCAGATGACGGCCTGTAAGGCGGGTTCCAAGCTCGGAACTTAAAAGACTGGCATTTGATCCTGTAACGGTAACAAGATATCCTTCCTTAAGTTTTGAGTTAATATAAGTCTCCCAACTTGGAATGTTTTGAATTTCATCAAAAAACAATTCTTTGGATTTCCCGTGATTTTTTTGAAATTCCTTTATTGCTTCATCAAGAATTACAAAACTGGAAGAGTCAAATTCTGCAAGAGCAGGATCATCAAAGTTCAAATAAAAAGAATTTTCTGTGCGGTCTTTAAGATCCTGGCTGACAAATGTACTTTTTCCGCAGCGCCTGATTCCAGTAATAATACGGGCAAATTGAGGAACTGGCAGTGTAACAGATTTTGAGCATTCCCTTGTTATATTTTCAAAGGTAAATGGACTTGCAAAAAGTTCGTTGCGTTGTTTTTCTACGATGTTAAGAATCTGTTGTCTGGTTACTGTCATGGGAATATTGTAGTATATAGTGGTATTAAATACTAGTATTTAGTATCACTATATACCATATCTCAGTAACTACAATAAAAATTGTCAAAACTCATCATTCTGACTATCTCCAATTTTATCGTAAGCCGCATCAAGCAGATATTTCAAAGTTTGTGGAAGCAGCAAATGCCATCATTAAAGAAAACCAGCAGAAAAAGCCCACCCGTTTACAGATAATCCGCAAGGAACGGCATATGACTCAAAAAGAACTGGCTGATCTTTCCGGAATTTCATTGCGAATGATACAGCTTTATGAACAGCGCCAGAACGATATAAATAAAGCCGCCGGTTCAGTCATAAACAAACTTGCCTGGGTTTTAAACTGCAATTTCTACGACACTATGGAATTGGAAATTGAGTGATGTGTTTCAAATCTCAGCCAGCTGATTAAAATGGCTTAACCTTAGTACCACAGAAAATAATCCCGAGTTAATGATATAACTTATTTTATAGTAATTTACTTTTGAGTAAATTATGTTTTCCGAAAGAGACTTTTTTTAAGAGGCATTACATGATGTCATAAATGTTGCCAGATAATCGAAATCTTCGGGAATAAAAAAAGCGGTTGCCGATATGACAACCGCTTTTGTATCTTTCGAAAATCTTACAGACCGAAGATTCCGGCGTAGGCTTTCAGAGCACCGTCCATTTCACCGGCCAGTACTTTTTTTGTCAGTTTTTTACCAAGCTGAACGCCTTCCTGATCAAAGCTGTTCAGGTTCCAGATAAAGCCCTGGTACATGATTTTGTTTTCAAAGTGTGCCAGCAGGGAACCCAGAGAAGCTGGTGTCAGCTGTTTTGCGTACAGCAGACTTGACGGGCGTTCACCGGCAAACTGTTTGTTGGGGTTTTCATCATCTTTACCGCAGGCAAAGGCAACAATCTGAGCAGACAGGTTGGCGCACAGTTTTTTCTGGCTGGTCGAACCGTCTACGATAACGTCTTCGCCATACTGGCTGTCGTTGAATCCGATGAACTGCAGTGGAACAATGTCGGTTCCCTGGTGCAGCAGCTGGTAGAATGAGTGCTGACCGTTGGTTCCCGGTTCACCAAAGATTACAGGGCCTGTTACGTAGTTTACTGGGGCACCAAAGCGGTTAACTGATTTACCGTTACTTTCCATATCGGCCTGCTGCAGGTGTGCTGGCAGGCGGCTCAGAGCCTGGCTGTATGGCAGAATGGCGGTAGAAGGATATTCCTGAGCGTTGCGTTCATATACACCGATCAGGGCATCCAGCAGGGCTGGGTTTTTGGTAATGTCTTTGTTGCAGGCCAAAACGTCTTCTGCATGAGCACCGTCCAAAAATTCAGCAAATACTTTTGGACCGAAGGCCAGTGACAGTACAGCACCACCTACTGCAGAGGTAGAAGAGAAGCGTCCACCGATGAAGTCATCAATGTAGAAGCTGACCAGATATGCCGGATTGTTGGCCAGAGGACTGGTTTCGCTGGTAACGGCAATCATGTGCTTGCTGGGGTCCAGGTTGGCTTTTTTCAGGAAGTCTTTAACGAACAGTTCGTTGGCCAGAGTTTCCTGAGTAGTTCCTGATTTTGATACCAGAATGAACAGGGTGTGTGCCAGGTCGCATGAAGCAGCAACGGCAGCACCATCGTCAGGGTCTACGTTAGAAATGAACTTTGCAGTCATTTTCAGGGTATTGTTCTTTTTTGCCCAGCCTTCAAGTGCCAGATACATGGCGCGTGGGCCCAGGTCTGAGCCACCGATACCAATCTGGCAAACGGTGGTGAATTTTTCACCGGCTGCATTGGCAACGGCACCGCTGTGTACTTTATCAGCAAATTCAGCAATGGCTTTCTGCTGTGCAACGTAGAATTCACGGGCATTTTTGCCGTCGTAGATTACGTCAGCTCCCAGCTGGCCACGGAGCAGATGGTGCAGTACGCGGCGGTTCTCTCCGGTGTTTACGATTCCGCCGTTGTACAGGGCAGCGAATTTTTCGGTCAGCTGAGCATCGTCAGCAAGCTGCTGCATAACACCCAGAATCTGAGCGTTTACCTGTTTTGCAGCGTAGTTATAGGTAAGTCCGCAGGCGTCTGCAACCTGATAGTCTGCAACGCGCTGAGCGGTAAGTTCTTTTTTCAGTGAAACCTGTCCTTTCAGGGACATGAGTTTTTTCCAAGATTCAAGTGAATCTGCGTTTTCCCAAGAAATAGCCATTTTCTGCTCCTTGCTATATAAGTAGTCAAACTATAAAAAAATACCGCTTTTCATGCAAGAGAAAAGCGGTTTATGTACCAATCGTTAAGGTCGCCTGTCCAACTAGTCCGCGAGTTTGGCTCTGCCAAACTCGTTAAGGTCAGCTGTCTGATCTTCCCCGAGTTTGGCTTCGCCAAACTCGTTAAGGTCGCCGCAGGCGACCGACTTATTCATCAATCTCCGGTACTTTCAGTTTCAGTGCGTCCAGGAACTGATCCCCGTTTACGCCCTCACGAAGACAGGCAAATACACAGTTATCGCCACCGGCAATGGTACCAAGTACTTCATCCATGCCCATGCTGTCTATGGACTGTGCAACAACATCAGCGTAACCGGAGTAGGTTTTGATAACGGCAATATTACCGGAACATTCAATACTGATGTAACCGCGCATAAAATCCTGGGCAAGGGAAATTTCGCTTTCCTGACGGTCTTCTTCTCCAGGCAGGGTATAGACATAGCCATTGTGGCCGTCTGAGATTTTACCAACTTTCAGCAGCTTCAGGTCGCGTGAAAGGGTTGCCTGGGTAACTTCAAAACCTTCTTTTGTTAAATATCCCAGCAGAGCTTCCTGGCTTTCGATACGGTAGTTTTTGATTAATTTACGGATAGTCTTTAAACGGGTAAGCCGTTCTTTCATTGATGTTGTCCTCAGGTCGCCGCGCAGGACGCAAAGGTTACGCAGCAGTCAAAAAATATGAATAAGTATGCAATAATTATGTATAAAATCACCTGTTATGTCAATGTTCTGCATATTTATACACAACCGGTTGCCGTACTTTCCGGACTAGTTCAGCGTAACATAGGTTTTCCCGAATCCTCCGTCTTCCGGCTTTGCAAAATGGAATTCCTTTACAGCGCTGTATCCTTTCAGCTTGCTTTGCACCATCTGCTGCAGAACCCCGTTTCCCTTACCATGAATAATACTGAAGCTTTTCATGTTGTGAATACAGCATAAGTCCAGCTGACGGTCCAGTGCTTTTTCAGCCTCTTCGTAGCGCATACCCAATAAGCGCAGTTCCATTACCGGACGGTCGTTCTTTACAACGCCAAACTGTACCCTGCCGTCAGAAGAACCTGATTTCATCTCTGATCCTGCATCCATACTCAGTTCAACTGAAACGCTGGGATTCCGCTGTTTTTGCGCTACAGCAATGTCTGTTGCCTTAACAGTCATTTTCATGCTGCCAAACATGACTACATACCGCGCTTCATCAGGCTTCTTTCCTTTTTTGGCAACCGACACAACAGTTCCCTGTTGATGTGTCTTGGCATGGATTACATCTGTTCCAGGTTCAATCCAGATGGCATCTTCCTGAACAGCCTGATCAGCTTTTCCGGTGGAATCAGCAGTAAATTGACGTGCACCGGGAATAGGTCCTGCCGGCAGCTTATCCTGTTCTTCCTGCAAGGCTTCTTGTTCTGCTTCTACGGCACGGGTCAGTTCTGCTATGGTGTCCTTCACTTTCAGTGTTTTTTCGCGGGTAACTTCACCTTCGCGCAGTTCACGTACCAGGTTTTCCAGCATGCTGCGGCTTTTATCAACAAAATCACGGCTTTTCCGGTATCCCTGTTCCCGCAGCTCCAGTTCGTGCTGTTTTACCCGCAGGTTCTTCAGGTCTACTTTCCGCCAGCGCTCATTAATGTCCCGCTCTTTTATGGCAAATTCCGTTTCCCGCTTGGCCAGTTCTTCATGCTTGGCGTTCAGTCCTTTAATCAGTGCCGAAATGTCAGCCTGGTTGTTGGAAATATACTGTTCTGCCTGGTCTGCAATTTCTGCCGGCAGTCCGGAACGGCGGGCAATATCCAGAGCGTGGGATTCACCGGGAACTCCCATAAGGATGCGGTAGGTCGGAGCCAGCGTTTCCTGACCGAACTCTACGCTGGCGTTGGTTACGCTGGGATGAGTATACCCGTAGTTTTTCAGAATACCGTGATGAGTGGTAACCAGAACAAATGAATCCCGTTTAATCAGTTCGTCAAGAACGGCCATGGCAATGGCACCACCTTCCTGCGGATCCGTACCACTTCCAAGCTCATCCAGTAGTACCAGAGAGTTCGCATCAGCATGAGATAGAATGTTGGCAACATTTTTCATGTGACCACTGAATGTCGAAAGGTTTTCGTCCATGTTCTGTTCATCACCGATGTCAGCATAAACGCCAGTAAAGATAGGAAGTGCAGTACCTTCGGCTGCAGGAATGGGAAATCCGCTCTGGTTCAGCATGGCAAGAAGGGCAATGGTCTTTAATGTTACGGTTTTACCACCGGTATTGGGGCCGGTGATAATCAGCATGCGGTGGCCCCGGCCGTTATTTGCTTCTTTCTGAAAGTCGACAGTGATTGGCACCGCACGGCTTCCTA
>JAZLJW010000242.1:0-1738 GCA_045597345.1 Treponemataceae bacterium | reverse complement strand
CCTTTACCCGTTCTTTCTCTGTAATGGATGGCAGCCAAAATGCCTATTACAGCATCTTTTGAACCTGCAGCAACGTCAGCTATCTGAAAGTTGAACAGAGACGGTCCTGTCGCCTTTCTACCGGCAGCAGAAATTATTCCGGAACGAGAAAGATAGTTGATATCATGTCCTGCACGCATGGACATGGGACCGTACTGACCGTAACCTGTAATAGCGCAGTAAATCAGTCTCGGGTTTTCTTTTTTCAGATCTTCATACCCTACTCCAAGTTTATTCATAACGTCCGGTCTGAACTGTTCAACTACAATATCGTATTCCTTAACCAGTTTTTTTACAGCTTCGACTGCAGCCGGCTTTTTCATGTTAAGGTGTATAGTTTTCTTGTTTCTGCCCAGCCATGCAGCAGCGCCTGTGGTATCAGTGCCTTCTATGACCGGCGGCCAGTGTGTTACAAGATCGTACTTGCCTGCGCTTGAGACTTTCAGTACTTCTGCACCCAGGTCAGCTAAAGTCATGGTTGCGTAAGGACCGGGCAGTAACGTTGTAAAGTCTAATATTTTAATTCCGTCAAGTGCTCCCATTGTATTCTCCCCTGCTTTACCGCTTGTTTGATTTTCTCCAGATTTTCATGGCTTCTGCTTCTTTGATCAGTTCATCTCTGAAATCAGGATGAGCAACTGAAATGATTCGCTCTGCTTTCTGCCAAGTTGAAAGGCCTTTAAGGCGCACTTTTCCATATTCTGTAACTAGAAAATCGGTATTTGCACGTGTGTCTGTAACAATGGTGCCTTCTTTCAGTACAGGGTTTATCCTCGAAAGCAGTTCTCCTGTTTTTTTGTTCTTGAAAGTGGAACTCATGCAGATAAAACTTTTTCCGTTTTTTGATCTGAATGCTCCAAGAACAAAGTCAAGCTGTCCGCCTGCCCCGCTTATATGCTTAGTTCCGCTGGATTCAGCACCTATCTGTCCAAAAAGGTCGCAGTCCACAGCATTGTTTATGGATATGAAATTATCCAGCTGTGCAATTGTAACAGTATCATTTACATAATCGATAGGTGCGCTCATGCATGCAGGGTTGTTGTGGAGAAAATCGTACATTTTCTGAGTACCTGCACCAAAACCGTAAACCATGCGGTACGGGTCAATATTCTTGCGTTTGTTTGTTATAATCCCCTTCTCTGCTATGTCCACAAAACAGTCGATAAACATTTCGGTATGTACGCCAAGGTCCTTAAGATCGGAATCTGCAATCATTTTACCTACTGCATTTACCATTCCTCCGATACCCATCTGGATGCAGCATCCGTCCTCAAGTTCTTCCATGATAAAAGAAGCAATTTTCTTGTCTATATCAGAAGGTTCACCTGTATCAGGAATCTGGTCAAGCGGCGGATTGTTTCCTTCTACAATGAAGTCAACATCGCTTATATGTACGCTTTCAGACCACCCTCCCAGGCAAACCGGCATGTTCTCGTTAATTTCAACTACTACTGTTTTAGCCTTGTTCACAAGTGCACTCATGTGTGAGTTGTTGGGACCGAAGTTAAAGTATCCGTATTTGTCCATAGGTGCAACCTGGAAAAACGCATAATCAACAGATTCTATGTGATTGGTGTAGAATTCCGGCATTTCTGAGTATCTCATGGGATTGTAGAAGCCCAGACCCATATCTATGTATTTACGTTCAATGCCTGACATGTGCCAGCTGTTCCATGAAAAATGCTTTTCAGCATCTTTG
>JAZLJW010000241.1:0-1853 GCA_045597345.1 Treponemataceae bacterium | reverse complement strand
TTGCAAGAATCAGTGCCTTCTGTACCCTCTTATTTGCAGTCACGCTGGTATACGGAACCATTCAGTATACAAAAGTCAGAGAACCAATCGCTGCCATGGATACTGTCCTCGTGCAGATGAATGGAGATTCATGGATAGACGGTACTGAGCCTCTCATTCAGAGATCGCAGGAATTAACGACTGCAGCAATCCAGCAGGATATACAGGATGGAACACCACCAGATTTAGTTGTCTGGAGTGAGACAGTGCTCAATTACCTGCTGCCCGATTACTGGTACCGGTATGCTGAAAGGCCTAAAAACTATCCGCTGAAACAGAGTATCATCGATACAGGTGCACCATATATAATCGGTTCTCCATGGATATACAACCGTGAAAAAGAACAGTACCAGAATGCGGCAGTTCTATTTGATGCACATGGTGAAATAGTGAAACATCATGCAAAAATTCATCTGGTACCTTTTGCAGAATCCATACCGTACATTGACACTCAATGGATGCAGACACTGATGGAAGTACTTGCCGGATTCAGCTCCAGTTGGACCGGCGGAACCGAGTATACCATCTTTGATATTCCGTTGAAGGACGGAAATACCATCAAAATTTCAACCCCCATCTGTTTTGAAGATGCATTTCCAGATGTCTGCAGGCAATTATACCTTGCCGGTTCTCAGGTATTTGTAAACATAACCAATGACTCCTGGTCCATGACCAATTCTGCTGAAATACAGCATTTTGTCATTGCTTCCTACAGGGCCCAGGAATTCCGTACCACGCTGGTACGCAGCACCAATGGAGGATATTCAACAGTTGTGGATCCTGCCGGCCGGATCCTTACTGACATGCCGTTATTTACAGCAATGTCACTGCGGACATCCATCCCCATTTACGCTTCAGAGATGACCGTATACGCCCGGTTTGGTGACTGGTTGCCCCTGCTGTGCTTTCTTATCCTTTCATGCCTTCTCTATAAGATTATCCGGATACTGAAGCAATCTGAACCGTATTAATCTGTTTCTTCGGTCATTCCAGCATTTTCTACCCTATCGGCACATAAAAGTATCTGTCGAGGTGCCGATATCCGGTGGAAAATTCTCCGTAAAAAAAATTTCATCACTCAAATTCAGTGACAATCAAGTTGAACCATTACACCATCAAGGTTTACGCCGTTTTTGTCACTCTTCCTGAAATCATTTGTCACACTTGCTGCATCCATATGTAGTGTTATACTATTTTTAAAGATTTGAAACGACACTAAATAAACGGTGTTTTTTCTGATGCAATTTCAGAAAGTTTGAGGTAATCATGCGTTGTCCCAATTGCGGAAGTCTGGATGACAAGGTACTTGAATCACGCACTATGGCACAGGGTGAAAGCATCCGCCGCCGCAGGGCTTGCGTTTCCTGCGGGTATCGTTTTACCAGCTACGAGCGGATTGAAGAAAAACCATTCATGGTAGTCAAGCGCGATGGTCGCCGTCAGCCTTTTGACCGTGACAAACTGGAAAAAGGTATAGGGCGCGCCTTGGAAAAACGTCCTGTCTCAATGGACACACTTGAAAACCTTCTGAACGATATTGAGGACAAAGCAGTAATCAAGAGTCATGCTTCCCGGGAAATCTCTACTGAGGATTTGGGAGATCTGGTTCTGGAAGAACTGCATGCTGTTGATAAAGTTGCCTACATTCGTTTTGCATCGGTGTACCGGCATTTTGAAAATCTGGACGAGTTTATTAGTGAAGTAAATAAACTGGAAGCAGCCAATAAAGGCTGAGGACCATATAAAAAACTTTGGGGGGATAAAAAAATGAGTGATCAATCGGTTTTTCCGGAATGGAAAAGCTTTCTTGGTAC
>JAZLJW010000240.1:0-20889 GCA_045597345.1 Treponemataceae bacterium | reverse complement strand
ATCGCTGCCGGTATTGATATGTTCGACTGTGTTTTACCAACACGCAATGCACGTAATGGATCATTCTTTACTCATGATGGCCCGATTAGTATTAAGCGTGCAGAATACGAACGGGACTGGTCTCCTATTGATTCTGAATGTAACTGTCCTGTTTGTCGTCAGTATAGTCGTGCGTATATGCGGCATCTTTTTAAGGAAAATGAAATCCTCTGCTCAATGCTTGCATCGTATCACAATCTGTATTTCCTCCATCATCTGGTACTTGATGCCCGTAAAGCAATTGAAGAAGACCGTTTCGAGCAGTTTAGAACAGAATTTATGAAACGCTATTTTAACGGTACGCGCTAGAAAAGGTTGACTATGAAAAAAAGGCTGACAGTCGCAATACTATTGATTGTATCTTCATTTGTAATTTTCGCAGCAGATTCCAAAGATGAAAAAAGTGAACTGGAAAAACGTCGTGATACCTTACAATTCGGGCTGGAGTCTGAAATAACAGACATGATTTCCACTCTTATCAAAGATGAAGATTATACGTTCAGCAAAGAACTGTATGCAGCTTTTAATAACACCAATAATGTTGCGATTCGTGAAAAATGTATTGAGTATTTTTCAAAAGCAAATGATGACCGGTTAACGGACTATGCTCTTGAGATTCTCGAAGATCCTTATGATTCGAAGACTTCCACGGTAAACAAATTAATTTCGTATTGTTCAACGCTTCATATAACCGAAGCTGCTCCCCTGATTATGCAATTGGTTGATGATGAAGCGGAAGACTATCTTGATGCCGGATTAAAAGCTTTAGGGGAATTAGGTGGAACTGCAGAAGCTCAATTTCTTGCTGAATATCTTGACCGTGATTTAACTACTGCCCGGCGTCAAACACTGATGAAGGCATTAGGCGCTATAAAAGCAGTTGAAACATGGGATACGTTGGTTGAAACTGCAAGAGACGAAGATGAAAATCTGTATGTCCGCATGTATGCTACAGAGGCAATTGGTGCCATGCAGAAGGAAGAGTCCATCAGCATCCTTATGGATCTTTTTGAATCCTCTGAACCAAATATCCGTGAATATGCTATTAAAGGGTTATCAAATTTTAACAGTCATTCGGTGTGCGCTTTCATCATAGAAGCTTTTCGTGACAATTATTACAAGGTTCGTATTGAAGCTGCAAAAGCTGCGCAAAAATGGGAATATCGTGATGCTGTAGATGCTTTGTTGTATCGGGCGCAGAATGACAGCGAAACAGCAGTAAAAAATGCCTGTTATGATGCTTTAGGGGCTATTAATGTTGCCAAAGGTAATGAATTTCTGGTCAGCATTGTACAGGATAAGAAAAAGGGCGATTCTGCAAGAGCAAAAGCCGCTGAAGTACTGCTGAAAAATGGAGACCGTGATTCAGTAAAAGCAGTCTGTGAAACCACAAAAGATGTTGTTGTTGATAAACAGCGGAAAAACCTGCGTTATGCAATTGGCAAAGAAATGGCCAAACACAAGTCCGGATTATTTGAAGAGGTGTGTCTGTTATTCCTTTCAAGTGATGATGCTTCTACGGTCGGAATTGGATTAGATATCTGGAAGATGAACCGGTATGGCAGCTGCAGGGAAAAAGTTAAGGAAATTGCAAGTCGTGAAAAAAAGACTTCTATGGTTAAAAAAGCAGAGTTGCTGCTGGAAACTGACGGTTAAATAATCGATTGTGCTAAAAAAAGGGCGTCCCTCAAATCTTATTGAGGGACGCCTTTTTTTGTTATCCGGTTACCAATTGATTACAGTTTAGCAATCTTAATGGTTTTTACAGTGAAGCTGTAGTTACGTTCGTTAATAACGAAATTAAGTTTTTCACCTTTTTTCTTGTTAAGGATTGCCATACCCATTGGTGACATATACGAAATGATTCCGTTATCTGGGTCAGATTCCCGGGGACCAAGAATGGTGTAAACTTCGTCAGTATTTTCAATTTCATTGTGGAGTGTAACAATGGTACCAAAAGAAATATGAGCTGTTGTTACTGTTGAAGGATCGAAAATCTGAGCGCGGTCAATATCTTCCTGAAGGCGTGTTGCCTGACTGTTAAGCTGCGTCTGACGTTCACGTGC
The DNA here is from genome assembly GCA_045597345.1 of Treponemataceae bacterium. Taxonomy (GTDB): domain Bacteria; phylum Spirochaetota; class Spirochaetia; order Treponematales; family Treponemataceae; genus Treponema_I. The sequence goes on along the minus strand of JAZLJW010000240.1, from coordinate 18,784 downwards.
TGCTTTGTATTCAGCATTTTCACGTAAGTCACCTTTTTCAATTGCTTCACCGATTTCTTTTGCGTTTGCTGGAATTTCAACGGTTGCAATGTGTTCAAGGTCAGCTTTCATCTTATCAAACATTGCCTGAGTAACAATTAGACCCTTAGGAGCAACAGTTTTTTCTTCCTTAACACGGAACTGGAATTCTGGGTAAGCTTCAAGAATCTTGTTGCGCATCTGCATCTTAATGGTAGGATCAAGGTCTGCAACATCATCAATCAGGGTATACAGACGGTTAATGGTTTCTACACCATTATCCAGCATATAGTTAAGGTATACATTGTCTTTGCTGAACAGGAGCAGCTGAATCTGGCGAATTAACTTGCGGTTTTCAGTGGTATCAAAGTGGTTTGAAATTTCTCTGTAACCAAGATCCATGATGTTTACCAGGGTAATCATCTGTTTTTCAAATGAGATACCAACTTCTTTGAACCAGTCTTCATTCTGACATTCTTTGAAGAAGTAAATTGCTGCAGCACGGTATTCACGATAATTTTCAAATGAAGAAGCAACAAGTTTCTTTACTTTATCGGTATGTCCTTTGGTGATGAGTTTGTTAAGCATTTCATCGGAAAGAACTGTTGGGAAGAGGGTGATATATACGTCATCCCAGTTAGGTAATGTTTCAATAGAATGCAGGTAGTCTTTGCGTAAAGAGGTGTTCTTTGTGTCTTTCAGAGAAAGGTACATTTCACAGGGATCTTCAACTTCATTAAAGAGCTTTGCGAACATATCCAGTTCAATACCAGGATTGAGGTGACTGTATTCACCACCAACCAGTCTTTTTGCAACAAGGTATGATGCAATAGTCTGCTCATTTACTGTGTTGATTGAATGAAGATATCCGGCGAAATATGAGAACATTTCACTGAACAGATCACTTTCAATTGCTGGTTCGCCATTTTCGGTTTCAGTGTCAACGAATTTCATCATGATATCAACACGAGGGAAAAACTGTTTCTGAGCTTTAAATTCGTTAGACAGCTTTTCGATTTTGGTAATTGCGTGTTCACGTACGATGTACTGGGTAATATCGTCTGGATTTACACCGAAAGTTGGATCTGATTCAATCAATTTGCGGGCGGCAGTGCTCCAACCAGTCCATTCAGTTGCTGTGAGAATGCTTGGTACCAGTTCTGCCTTGATGCGTTTGAAGTCACAACTGTTATCGAAACTTCTGATGATTGTTTTAAGGGTCCATTCTTTGTCGTTCTTTACCTTTTCGCGAAGAACTTCCTTTTTCTTAGTTGCTTTCAGAACCCAGATATGATTTTTTGCAAGAGGCTGCAGTGCACTTACTGCCATTTTCAATGACATGTCATGAACACCCTGCTTTGCACCGAAGTTGATGGTAATTGTTTCGCCTTCAACCTTGGTAATTACACCAACACCCCAGGTGCGGTGGAATACGAAGTTTTTAACATCAAATGAAATGTGTTTTTCAAAATCTGCAATAGCTTCAAAAACATTTCTCCAGCTTGAACTTAAGTTTGAAATACGGATATAGTCTTCAAGCTGGCTGTGTTTTGCATATTTTCCCCTGAAGCAGTCAACCAGTTCGCGGCGTGCCCATGAATCTTTGTCATCAATGTTCAGCATAAGCTTCAGAATATCAATGGCAACATTCCATTCTTCATGATCTTTATAGTAGGTATACAGCTCTTTCATCATGGTTGCTGACTTATCTGCGCTGACAGTCTTTGCAACTTTTCTCTGAATCAGATAGAAGAATTCAATTTCTTCCGGAACGAGTTTTACCAGTTTATCCCACATCTGTCCCAACTGAGGACCAGGAGTCTTGGTAATGCTGCGGTTTAATGCTTTTTTATAATATTCAACAGCAACTTCAATGTTGCCGTCTTTTTCATATTTTTCACCAAGAAGCATTGCAATATTTGCTTCTTCACGGTCAACTTTTACAATCTGTTCGTAAATTTCCCAAACTTTTTCGTTGTCTTCTTCTGAGTAACAGTCTGCCAGAGTGTGCAGGGCAAACTTGTTGTTTTCATCTTCTTCAAGAATACTTTCACAAAGGTAAGTAACAACATTGTTACGATGCTGGTCAAGAAAAAGATTAACCAGAGTAACCAGTGAAGAATTATCCAGACTGTGTTTTTTCAGTCCAAGCATACCTGAAATGTACAATGCAATAACGCTGTTTTTTGTGTGAACAAGATGTTCATCAGTTACTGCTTTAAGTTCATCAATGCAATTCTGGGCATTAGCCTGTTCTACAAGTTCTGCGAGCTTGATGAAATTGCTTTTTGAGTACTGTGAAAGGGCTGCACGGGTGAAGGTTTCTTCCTTCAGCAGATCCTGGACACTCTTTACCAATTCTTCAGACATAAAAGTTTCTCCTGTGTTTGTTGACTGTTGATCCACCCGATACACTTACACCACATATTTTTCGTGTACTGCGGGGTCAAGCAGTTTAATTTTTAGCAAAATTTCATTTATTCTGGCGTGGTCATCGTTGGTGTTAACGTAATAATCCACAAGCCAGAAATAGTTGTTTATCAGTCGCGGTTTCAGCAGTGCTGAATTTCCACGGGATTCTTTCAGTTCGTTCTCCAATGAAAAAACGGACTGTTTGAGTTTACCGGCTTCCAATGCCCGTAATTCTCGTTTAATGTTGAATACTCCATACAATACGCCGTAGACGGGTATCCATTCTTTCAGTTCAGATCCTGTATAACCTGATTTTTCAACATAACTGACCAATGTGGTTATAAGTTCTGATTCGAGTAAAGTGATGTCAACTTTTTCTGCATCAACAAAAAAAGCCTCGCGAAACAGCACTTTTGCAACCCGCTCATCTCCACAAAGTGCATAACAGTCTGCCATTTCAGCCAGTACTGCTGCATCATTTGCTGATAGAGAATTTGCTTCATTCAGAAAATTCAGTGCTTTTTCATAGTCACCCAGAGTTTTGTAGCATAATCCTGTTTTTCGGAGAATTTCTGCTTTCTGGTCCTGACTGCTAAGGTGCAACAGTGTCTGATAATTTTCCAGCGCAAGCTGAAAAACACCCTGTCGTATTGCATCGATACTCTGTTCATAAGGAGAATCTCCGTAAAGCGCCATAAACTGTTTCCAGCGCTGTATCAAAGATTCACCACGTTCAAAAGGGGAATCATAAACCGCTAACCGCTGGATGAATTCTTCCCAATAATGTACATAGGTGAGAGTCTGGCGTAACTCATCATTCTGTAAATCAAACGGAAGGGTTTCCTCTAGTACCTTGTGAGCCTTTGTAAGTTGTGCAATTTTGAGTGACTCACGAGCCTGGGCTAAACCGATTTCTGAACGCTTTTCCATAGTGAACAGTACAAATTATGTCAGAAAGTGGAGGAATAGTCAAGAATTGTATAAAATTTGTCAAAAAGAGGGTAAAGTTTATACTGTATATTAGTGATGTACGTCAAGTACTCTATGTAAGAAAATTTCATTTTTTTTGGTAAAAATATACGAAAGGTGTTTTATCTTCTGTTTCTGTATAAAGAAATTTTCTTCTGAAATATGCAGTAGTACAGCAAAGATAGCATAGCTGTATCACTGGACATTCATAACTGCCTTTGCTACTATTTTTTTTATGAAACAGATATTTCTCTCACCCTCGTTACTTTCAGCAGACTTTTCCCGGTTGGGCGAAGGTGTAATGACGATACAGGAAAAAAAAGGAGACTGGGTACACATCGATGTAATGGATGGAACCTTTGTCCCACCGATTACAATTGGCCAGCAGGTAGTTTCATCCCTCAGACCGCTGACAGATCTTCCTTTTGACGTACACCTTATGACTGAACATCCTGAAACAATGGTTGATTCTTTTGCAGAAAGTGGGGCTGACTATATCACTTTTCATCACGAAGCATGTATTCACTCTCACCTGCTTATTTCTCATATTCACGATTTAGGAAAAAAAGCCGGTATAAGCATTGTTCCTTCAACTCCAGTGTCAGCCATTACTGAGTTGCTGCCATTTGTTGATCTGGTTTTGGTCATGACCGTTAATCCTGGATTTGGCGGACAGAAACTTATTCCTCAGTGCGTGGATAAAATCAGTCAGCTTAATGAGCTCAGATTGGAAAAAGGATATGATTATCTGATTTCTGTAGATGGCGGGATTAATCAAAATACTGTACAATCAGTTATTAAGGCAGGTGTTGATGTAGTAGTATCCGGCAGTGCCTTTTTTGCCGGTCAGTTTACAAAGGATATGTGCTGAAGTTTGTTATCGGAGAGCGTATGATTACTGAAAAGTTACGGAAAATCCTGGCAGTTTCTTTGTTATTTCTGTGTGTTACCGAAGTGTATGCCCAAAACAGTCAGGACAACCTTCTGATTCAAGGACTTGAAGCATATAGAAATGGAGACTGGAATTCGTCACTTTTTTTTCTGCGTAAAGCAGCTTCCATGCCGGAGAATATAAACCAGGAAACCTGGTATGTTCTTATAATGTCAGAAATCTTTTCGGGTGATTATCAGTCGGTTCTGACTGACGGGCGCTATTATGTGCAGAAATTCCCGGAGTCTGGCTATTTACCCCAGGTAAAATACCAGATGGCCCGTTCAGAATACCTTCTGAATAATTATACTGATGCCGTTCGTGATTTTACTTCTTTCTGTAATACCTATCCTGATCATGAACTGGTACCTTCCGCATTGTTCTGGATGGCAGAATGCCTGTATCAGACTTTTAATTTTGATCAGGCAGAAATCCTTTTTGAACGGATTGTGACTGAATATCCCCAGTCTGCAAAAGTTGTAGAATCGGCATTTCGTCTTGAACTGTTGAATCAGCGGGAACGGGAAGAAAAACTGCTGTATCTGCTGCGGGTAACGGGTGAAGAATATCTGGCTTCAAAGGAAGAATATGAACGTCTTCTGAAACAGTATCAATCAGAAGAGGCAATGGCACTCAGGGCAAGAGTCCGGGATATGGAAGCCCAGATTCAGGATTTAGAGTTATCACTGGCTGCTGCTCAGGAAGAAAACGGTTTTTTAACACAACGGGTTGCCGATTTGGCTGCCATAAACGAGCAGCTGCGATCAGCTGCCGAAGATACGCTTTCTGCAGTTGCATATACTGCAGAAATGGCACGTATAGCTGAACTTGAACGGACTGAGTTGAGTAACAGGCAGGATGAATTTGATGACGAAGAAGATGATGACCTTCTGCCGGTAACTCCGGTTCGGGAGCCAAAACGATCAGATGATGACCGTGACCGGCAGCTTGAATATGCCGAACTGATGAAAAAAGCTCAGAAACTGCAGGGGTACATGGATGATATGACAGGTGCTCAGTCAACATCCCAGGCAGGAAAAGGTGAATCGAAATGATTGATAATACACGATGTAAGTCAAAAAGAAGCATCAAGACCGTGGTTACCTGTCTGGTACTCTTTGCCTGTTCGATGGTTACTCTCTGGGCTGAAAAAAAATCCCTGGAAATCGGTCAGCTGAAGATTTTTGTTGATGATGTAACAGGAGTATTTTCAATAGCCACTATTGATCAGGATTCGGGAAACTGGATTTCTCTTCTGGAATCATCTGAACATGGTACTACTTCAGGCTTCTATGTTAAAACTGGTAACTCAGTCCGGAAACTGGCAAATGCAGCTGGTGTATCGATATGTGCTTCTACCGATGAAACTTCTGCAACTGTTTCATATACAGTAACCAGCAGCTTTGTTGTTGATGTACGTTTTGAACCCTTCTGTGTCAATGATAAACGGGGATATGACAGTATTCGGGTTGATATCTCCATTCAGAATATTTCAGCAAAAAATCAGGTTTGTTCTGTAAAGGGTGTTTTTGATACCTGGTTAGGAGAGCAGACTGATACTCACTTCGTTACAGCTTCTGAAACTGTTATTAATACTGTAAGAACCTTTGATTCAATGAATAAAGCACAGTTTGTCCGGTCTTCCGGTCGCGGAACTAGTGTTCAGTTCCTGTTGTATGGTCCTGATATTTCTGTTCCTGATGCAGTCTACATTGCAAACAGGGATGCGTTGCTTCAGGATTCCTGGATTCCATCGGTTAAAGAAAAAGGAACCTTCGATTCTATAGAAACATATAATAATTCAGCGCTTGGGGTAAACTGGCATCAAGTTTCTCTTTCTCCACAAACACGCAGCACCCTGCGTTTTTACATCACCACTGCAACTGGTGGTGCAAAACCTCAGACGGTAAAATCTCTTGGATTAGATGACAGTTCTCGTATTACTGCTGCAGATGCTGATTTGCCTACGTATACAGACTCTTATGGAACGACCTATACCATGAGTGCCATTACGGAAAGTCAGCTTGATCCTGAATATATCAATGATCTTTTAGTCCGGATTAAAGAACTGGAAAAAGATTCAGATAATGCCACCCGTGATGAAATCCGTAAGTTAAACGCAGAGCTTGATGCAATTTTCGTAAAACTTGGGCAGGCAGCTGACTGATGGCTCAAAAATCACCGCTGGTACAAGCTGAGAAATTACTCAGAGCCCGTAAATATTCACAGTGCATATCGTTATTGGAACCGCTGATTCTGGAATACAGGGAAACGTTCCGGTTTTACTTTCTTCTTGGATCTGCCTATATGTATGTGGGTGATTTAGGTGGAGCTGAATTGTATTTCAGCAAAGCACGGCGTTTTACGGCAACCAATACTGATTTAATTCTTGCTCAAGCCGCTGTATATCTCCAGAAAGGTGAGATTCGGACCGCGGTTTCATATTATCTTGATGTAAAAGACGCTGATCCAAAGAATAAAACTGCTAAAAAAGCGTTGCAGTTTATTCATCAGTACTGTCGTGACAACGACCCTAAACGGAATGGTATACCGGCAGCTGCTGTAAAAAAACTGTATCCTTCTTTTGGTATTCATCCGGCTGTTTTGCCATCCTGCATCTGTATTCTGGTATTACTGGGTGCAGGTTTCTTTTTTTACCGGAATTCAGCACAGGTATTAGGATTGAATGGGGCGCGGGCTGATTTGTCAGCATTAGAGTTAACCATCGATGAAAAAAGAACTGCTATAGAAACTGATCTTTCAGGTGGAGTATACCGCTATCTGCTGTCTCAATCACAGGTGACCGCATCATATGAAAAGGCCCGGAAATATTTTCAGCTGAATAAAGATAATGCTGCCCAGGTTGAAATTAATAGGATTCTCAATTCAAATGCTTCTTCTGGAGTAAAATATAAGGCACACAGACTGAAAGAATATTTAGAGGTGCCATCTTTTGACACCCTTACGGTGTCATACTCATATACAGATGTTGCAGAAGATCCTTTCCTGTACAAAGACTGTTGGGTCGTTTGGCAGGGATTTATTGCCAATGCAAAAAGTGGTGATGATTACTTTAACTGTGATTTGTTTGTTGGTGATGAAGATTTCAAGCATATGGAAGGGTTTGTTCCGGTGATAATTCCTCAGCCTGTTTTCGTGGAAACAGGACGCTCGGTTCATATTCTTGCTCAAATTGATATTCAGGATGGACGGGTTGTTCTGAAAGGTAAGTCAGTGTATCAACCGGTTCTGAAATAAAAGGCTGAAAATCGGGAATTAATGTTTTTTTTCACTTTTTTTTGCAGATAACGGCACAAAAACGTGAGTAGACATCTATATATACATATGTGTGGGAGGAGAAAAAGGAAGGTGGCAAAAGTGTCTACAGAATTAGAAGCTCAGGCAGAAATGACTGAAAAAATGAAAGCGTTGGAAGCAGCCCGCTTACAGATTGAAAAACAATATGGCCAGGGTGCTATTATGAAACTTGGTACTCATGCAGATGCTGCCGGTATGGATGTTGTTCCTTCCGGTTCCATTATGCTTGATGAAGCCCTGGGTGTTGGTGGATATCCACGGGGGCGTATCATCGAAATGTACGGACCTGAATCATCAGGAAAAACAACACTTGCGCTGCATGCAATTGCCGAGTGTCAGAAACTGGGCGGTATTGCAGCCTTTATCGATGCTGAACATGCGCTCGACCCAGTGTACGCAAAAAATCTTGGGGTAAACATTGATGATTTGTGGGTTACCCAGCCGGATAGCGGAGAACAGGCTCTTGATATTGCTGAAAGCCTGGTTCGTTCAGGTGCAGTAGATATCATTGTAGTTGACTCAGTTGCTGCCCTTACGCCACAGGCTGAAATTGAAGGTGATATGGGTGACAGCCACATGGGTCTGCAGGCTCGTCTTATGAGTCAGGCACTCCGTAAACTTACCGCCATCATCGGTAAATCAAACTGTATCATCATCTTCATCAACCAGATTCGTATGAAAATCGGTGTAATGTTCGGAAATCCTGAAACTACCACCGGTGGTAATGCCCTTAAATTCTACTCATCAATGCGCCTTGAAATCCGCCGTATTGAATCAATTGATGCAAAAGGCGAGGATGATGTTGTAGGTAACCGTGTCCGCGTAAAGGTTGTTAAGAACAAGGTTGCTCCACCATTCAGAAAAACCGAGCTTGATATTATGTTCGGTAAAGGTATTTCAAGCATCTCAAGTCTTCTTGATGCAGCAGTAAAACACGGTTTCATTGATAAACGTGGTGCATGGTTCACTGCTGGTGATGACAAAATCGGTCAGGGACGTGAAAATGCCATTGCTTTCCTTACCCAGGATGAAGAGTATCGGGCTGAACTTGAACGCAAAGTACGCGAAAAAATGTTCCCTGGTCAGGCTTTAAAGACAAAAGAGCCTGCTAAGGAGTCTGCAAAAGAACCTGCTAAAAAAGCAGCAAAAACTGCTGAAACAACTGCTGCTGGTACCGAATCGGCCTCTGCAAAAAAAGTTCCTGATGAACTTTTTTAAGTACGTGATTCAATAACAGCAACAGAAATCGAAAACTGATTTGTCCGTATACCAGAGGTACCGTGGTGCATCCGGTATGCGGACAATTTTTTATGCATAGACCACTTATGGAGGCAGGTATGGCAGATGTTACCGTAGTCCTTGGATTGGGATCCAATAAATCTCTGGCAGGCAATGACAGCTCACTTTTTACTCCCGTCATGATTCTTGAAAAAGCTTGTACTGAACTTACTGCTGTTCTTTCAGAATGCCATTTTTCGTCAGTATATCGAACCAAAGCCATGTATGTTGTTGATCAGGATGATTTTTACAATATGGCTGTTATTGGCCGGTATCAGGGAACTGCTGAGTCTCTGCTGGATAAGACACAAGCCATCGAAGCGCTGTTGGGACGGGATCGCACCAAAGAATTCCGCAATGGGCCCAGAACGCTTGATATTGATATCGAACTCTTTGGAGAGCAGACTGTTTCTACTGCCAGACTGGAAATACCTCATCCCCGTTTACGCGAACGCAGATTTATTCTTGAACCAATGCTTGAGATTCTTTCCCAATATTCCGATATAGCAGGAAGAGATGAGTTTGCAGAATGCCTTAAGCATCTGCCGGACCAAGGAGTTCAGTTGTATGGAAAATTGCCTGGAAGAGAAACAGATAGATAATGGTTCTGGTGTTCAGAATGATGGCAAGAATGCAGGAAATGTTGTTGAACCAAAAAGAGATTTTACCCTGGGAACTTTTCAGGGCCCACTTGATTTACTGCTGTTCCTTATAAAAAAGAATGAACTGAATATTTATGATATTCCTATTGGCGAAGTAACGGAACAGTTTTTGGAATATCTTGATTATGCAGTTACCACTGATCTTGATAGTCTGACAGAGTTTTATGCCATGGCATCAGATCTGCTGTACATAAAATCCCGTATGTTGTTGCCTGTGGAAACAACTTTTGACGATGAAGAACTTGAAGACCCAAGACAGGAATTAGTTGATAAGTTGATTGAATATCAGAAATTCAAGCAACTTTCAGCACTTATGGAACAGCGGGAAGATGAAAACGAATGGTCGCTGGAAAGAAAAAAAGGTCAGCGGGTTCTTCCATTTGATGAAGACGAAATGTGGGAAAAGGTAGATACCTGGGAATTGATGAAAACGTTCTCGAAAATTGTTTCGTCATATGGTACTGAAAAAATTCTCGATATGTATGAAGAAATCAGTGTCGCCGAAAAAATCACTCTTATGGATGAGCTGCTTGAAAACCACGGTGAATGCTATTTTACAGATCTTGTTATCCGAAAGGATAATCTGATGGATATAGTCTGTGCATTTATGGCCATTCTTGAGGCCGTAAAATTTAAAATGGCATGTATCTACCAAAATCGTATGTTTGGTGATATAAAGATACGGCCGTTTAAGGCAGCATAATCCAAACTAACTTTTACAGTACAAAAGAGACTATATGGACTATCAGTTGGAATCAGAAATTGCCATTGTAGAGGCTGTTTTATTTTTGGAGAATGAACCAGTTTCAATCGAAAATCTTGTAATTATTACCCAGCTTTCAGAAGATGTTGTTGAATCAGCGTTAGAAAAATTGAAAGAGCGGTATGCATCCCCTCTGTGTGGACTGGAATTGGTTTTCGTTACTGGCGGATGGGCTCTTTCTCCCAAAAAAGAGCTTTGGAGTGTTCTTAAGGACCGCTATGGTAAGCAGAATGGCGGAAAACTGTCAAAATCTGCAATGGAAACGCTCTCAATAATTGCCTATCAGCAGCCCATAACTCGTGCAGAGATTGAAGCAATCCGTGGTGTGTCAGCAGATAACATGGTCCGCCTTCTTCTTGAACGAAAGCTGATTTGTGAAAAAGACCGGAAAGATATTCCAGGAAAACCCATTCAGTATGGAACTACAAAAGAATTCCTGAAGTTCTTTGGATTAAACAGCATTGCCGATCTTCCAAAACTTGATGAAACAGAGAGTGAACGTTTTGAACTTGCCCGATAATGAACCCAATACTGACAGCTCATGCCAGCCGTCTGCAGAAGTAATGCGTCTGCAGGTGTATCTTGCCCACAGTGGTGTCGCCAGTCGCCGTGCCAGTGAAGAAATCATTGCTGCAGGCCGCGTTTCAGTGAATGGTGTAGTGGTTACAGGAACTGGAGAAAAGGTTAAAAAGACAGATATTGTCTGTGTGGATGGTAAACAAATTTCGCTTGAAGAAACGAAGCGGTATGTTCTTTTATACAAACCTGCCGGATATGTCTGTACCCAGTCTGATGAAAAAGGCAGACAGACTGCAACGGAGCTTCTTAAACCACATTTTTCAGAACGTCTGTATAATGTGGGGCGCCTTGATATGTTTTCGCAGGGATTGGTAATTTATACCAATGACGGTGAATTTGCCCGCCATGTATCGCATCCTTCTTCTCAGATTGAAAAAGAATACATCGTTGAAACATCAACACCCATGCCACGGGATCTTGCTGCCCGATTTATGAAAGGTTTGCGGATTGAGGGTGTCTTTTATAAGGCAAAACTGGCAGAAGAATTGAATCCCCGCCGTATGAAGGTAGTTCTGATAGAAGGAAAAAACCGGGAAATCCGACGGGTTTTTACTGAATTTGAAATGGGTATAAAGAGCCTTAAGCGGGTTAGGATCGGATCCATCGAAATTGGTTCCTTAAAGCCTGGTGAGTTCCGTGAACTGACACCTTCAGAAGTGCAGTCACTGATTGAAGTTGAATATTAGTATAAGAGGGGAGGGGTGATAAAAATACTTCCATGTATTTTTATCACCTGCATCTTGCTTCGCAAGCTGCGATACGGCACATCCATGTGCGACCGCTGCTGCGGATGTTTTTAAGGAGAAAAATATGGTAATTGCTATAGATGGTCCTGCAGGAACCGGAAAAAGTACTGTTGCTAAACAGGTTGCAAAAGAACTTGGCATCGTTTTTCTTAATTCCGGAAGTTTTTACCGGGCAATTACTCTGGCATTGATTCAAGCAGGAAAGCTGAATGGAAATGAAAAGCTTTCAAAAGAACGTGCCCTTGAACGTGAATCAGAGATTATGGCTTTTGCCCAACAGCAGAAACTGGATTATGAAGAAAGTATCGGACACTTTATTCTTAATGGAAATGATGTTGAATTGTTGCTTCATAGTGATGCTGTTGACGGCAGTGTAGCAGCGGTGTCGGCCATTGTACCGGTACGACATCTGGTTAATGACCGGATGAGAGAACTGACTGCCAGAATGAGTATTGTCTGCGAAGGCCGTGATATGACAACGGTTGTATTTCCTCAGGCAGAATACAAGTTTTACCTGGATGCCAGCATCGACGTTCAGGCACAGAGAAGATTTAATCAAGGGTGCAGTAATCTGACTCTTGAACAGATAAAAGCTGACATTATCCGTCGGGATGAGATTGACAGAAACAAAGCAGAAGGTTCGCTTAAAATAGCACCGGATGCAGTGTACATCGATACCTCTGACTTGACCATAGCACAGGTTTGTGGGATAATAGTCAACAAAATTCACTTATAAGGGAATATTATATGGATCAGATGGAAGTGGTAATGAATGAAACCTCAAACTCCAAGGGGAACATTCAGACACAATTGCAGGAAGAGTATCTTAAAAGTCTTGGATCCCTCGAAGAAGGCCAGCTCGTTGATGGTACTGTTATTCAAGTAACACCGGATTATGTTTACATTGACGTTGGTTACAAATCAGAGGGAAAAATTCCGACTTCGGAGTTTTCGGAATTGCCAGAAGTTGGCGCAGTTGTAAGTGTTGTTCTTATTCAGAAAGAAAACAGACACGGTGAAGTAATCGTATCTAAGCAGAAAGCAGACCTGAAGGTTATCTGGAAGAATCTGCGTGATGCAGCAACAAACAAAACCCCAGTAGAAGGTACAATCGTTAAGGTTGTTAAGGGTGGTTACGATGTTTCACTCGGTGCAGATATTCACGCTTTCCTTCCTATCAGCCAGGCTGATAGCCAGAAAGTAGAAAAAGCAGAAAAACTGCTTGGTACAAAATCAATGTTCTACATTGAAAGACTGTACTCAGACAATAAAGCAAACGTAGTTGTTAACCGCAGAAAATATCTTGAAGAATCAATCGAAAAAAATCGTGAAGAATTCTTCAACACTATTCAGGTAGGGGACACCGTAAAAGGTGCAGTAAAGAGCTTTACCTCATTTGGTGCTTTTATTGACCTTGGTGGTTTCGATGGTCTGCTGCATATCAATGATATGAGCTGGGGTCACGTAACCCGTCCAAAAGACTTCGTAAAAAAAGGTCAGGAAATTGAACTTAAAGTAATTCGTCTTGATCCCGAAGAAAAACGCATTAACCTTTCACTGAAGCACTTCTCAGAAGATCCCTGGCTGCACTTTGCAGATAAATACAATGTAGATCAGATTGTTAAGGGTAAAGTAACCAAACTGACTGATTTTGGTGCCTTCATCGAACTGGAAGAAGGAATTGAAGGTCTTGCTCACATCAGCGAATTCAGCTGGACCAAAAAAATCAACAAACCATCAGATATGGTAGCCATCGGCGATGAAGTTGAATGTATGGTACTTGGATTTGACATCCAGCAGGGTCGTGTTTCTCTTGGTCTGAAACAGGTTCAGGAAAACCCATGGGATTCTCTTGCTGAGAAATATCCTGTTGGTACTAAACTGACCCGCAAAGTTGTAAAACTGACTAATGCAGGAGCATTTGTAGAACTGGAAGAAGGTATTGACGGATTCCTCCATGCAGATGACCTGTCTTGGACTAAAAAAGTACGTCATCCAGGTAGTGTACTGGAAGTTGGTCAGGATGTAGAAACTGTTGTAATCGATTGTGATATTGAAAAACATCGCATCCGCCTTGGTGTAAAACAGCTTACTGAAGATCCATGGGCACAGTTCATTGAACAGTACAAAACTGGTTCTACTCTTGAAGGTGAAATCGTTTCAATCAACGATTTTGGTATCTTTGTACGCGCTCCATTCGGTATTGAAGGTCTTGTAAACAAAGCAAACCTGAGCGATAACCGTGACGAACCTTACGAAGAAGCTGTAAAGAAATATGCTGTTGGTGATAAAATCAACGTATTCGTAGTTGATGTTAACCCAGAAAAACAGAAGGCTGCATTCTCTGTAAAAGAATTCAAACGCAAACAGCAGCGTGATGAAATTTCACAGTATATGTCTTCAAACAATGATTCAGAAAGTGACGCATATAACCCATTTGCTGATCTTCTGAAAAACAAATAACACTGGTTTACGGTGAGTGTATTTAAATGACTCCTACATCTCTTGATGCTGAAACAATCAATGCACTCATCGAAATCAATGCGCTCATTAATTCTGAGTACTGCGACGTTAATGCATTGCTGGTTCGTATCCTTGAATCAGCAATGCGGTTAGTTGCATGCGAATCGTCGTCCATCCTGTTAGTCAGTAAAGCTGATAATCTTTTACATTTTGAAGTAGCACTTGGTCCTAAAGGAACTGAGGCAAAGTCTGTTCCTGTTGCAAAGGGAAGTATTGCCGGCTGGGTATACGAACATCGTGAAAGCTTGGTAGTCAACGATGTTCCAAATGATCCACGGTTCTTCTCTGGCGTTCAGGATAAAACGGGATATGCTACCCGCAATATGATTGCAGTACCTCTTCGCATTAAAAGTAAATGCATAGGGGTAATCGAACTTTTGAACAAGAATGGTGATTTTACCAGACATGATCTTGAAACTATTGAAAGTCTTGGAGTTCAGGCAAGTATTGCGTATCAAAATGCACAAACCTATCGTACCGCCAGAAATGAGATTGCTGCTTTACAGAATACCATTGAACAGGGCAATGAATTTCACTCTTTCATCGCAAATAGTTCTGCCGTACTTGATTTAGTAAATGTAGTAAATCAGGTAGCCCGTACTAATTCATCTGTTCTCATTTTAGGTGAAAGCGGAGTAGGTAAAGAATTGTTTGCAGAACAGTTACATCTAAAGAGTAATCGTGCTAAAAAGCCTTTTGTTCGCGTTAACTGTGCGGCTCTTTCTCCGTTGCTTCTTGAAAGTGAATTGTTTGGCCATGTAAAAGGTGCATTTACTGATGCCGTATCTAACCGCAAGGGACGTTTTGAAATGGCAGATGGCGGAACCATCTTCCTTGATGAAATTGGTGAGTTACCACTGGATCTTCAGGTGAAGCTGCTACGGGTCATTCAATCACGTCAGTTTGAAAAGGTTGGCTCAAGTGAAACCCAAATGGTAGATGTTCGTATTATTGCAGCAACTAACCGTGATATTGAAGCAATGGTTCAGGAAGGCACATTCCGCTCGGATTTGTATTACCGGTTGAATGTTCTTCCGTTGTACATTCCTCCGCTAAGACAGAGAAAAGGTGATATTGAGCCTTTGGCTACCTTCTTTATGGATAAGTTCAGTGCAGAAACAAAAAAGAATTTCCTTGGATTTTCTGCTGAAGCCATGGATGCTCTGTATAGTTATTACTGGCCGGGCAATGTACGTGAACTGGAAAATACAATCGAACGCGCTTGTGTATTAGGTAGTCCACCATACATTCAGTTTGCCGATTTACGTCTTCATGTAAAACCGTTAAACTATGAAACAGAAGTGGAAACGTTATCTGAAGAGGATAAAACACTTAAAGCAGCAGTTAATCGGTTTAAAAAGGCTTACGTAACAAAAGTACTTGAAGAAACGTCATGGAATCAAACTGAAGCAGGTAAAATTCTTGGTATTCAGCGTACATACGTATCCCGATTGATGAATGAACTTAATATCAGATAAATTATTACCAGATAATTGTGTCAGATATAAAAAATATATAGCACATAAGCAGGAATAAGACAGACTCATATTTGAGTGTTTATTCAAGGAGGCATTAAAAATGGATAGAGAAGAGAAAAAAACAGTTTCAAATGTTCTGGCAGACTGGATTGCCAAGAACAGATTTATTTTGATTGGTTTTGTTTGTGTTGTTGTAATCGTAGCTGTTGCTATTGGTGTTACCTCTACGGTTAAAACTAAAAAAGCCGTAAAGGGATTTACCGAACTTGATGGACTGTACTATCAGTTGTCTGTTTTTCAGAATAAAACTGATGTAACTGAAGAAGAAATTGCTGCAAAAGAAGCAGAAACTCTTTCTGCTGTATATGTTTTAGCAGAAAACAATGCAAAAAATCCTGTAGGTTCACGTGCATACCTGCTTGCTGCAGAACTTGAATTCAAAAACAAAGAATATGCAAAAGCACGTACTGCATATGAAAATGCAGCTGCTGCTAATGAAAAAGCATACACTGCTCCTATTGCCTGGTATAACGCTGCCATCTGTAGTGAAGAACTTGGAGAAATCGATAGTGCAATTGCTTTAATCGAAAAAGCTACTGATCGTGAAGATTTTGTTACTGCTCCACGTGCTATGTTTAATGCTGGTAGAATGGAAGAAGAACGCGGTAACTATAGTTCAGCTAAAGTTTGGTACAATAAGATTAATGATAAATACCCAAATGATAATTGGTCTAATCTGGCTAAATCACGCTTAATTACTCTGGAAGCTGAAGGTAAAAACTAATTAGTGTCCATTGCTATGAAAAGACAGTCCATCAGAAAACAAAACAGGTTATGTGTATGTTTGCTGGTATTGGACTGTCTTTTTTTATCGGCATGTGGTCTGGAACAATTTTATGAAATAACGCCTTGTTCTATAGATGAGCAAGTAAGTATTTATTCAGATATTTCCGAGCAAGTATGTAAATTTACTACTGCAGACTTTGATAATGCGTTAAAGACGGAACTTGAAATTTATGGAACTCAAGTGTTCTATAGAATTTATGGTACAAAGACTGCAATGGATACTCACGTTGCAGCTATTAATACTGCAAATACTGCTCAAACGGAAAACGGTTATAATAAATTAAAATCTTTACAGTATCAGCCTATATATCAGACCATTCCATTTGGGTCAAAAGATAAAACCGTAACTCTGCGGTTATGGTCTTATTTTACTTATCCATCACAGTTTTCTTTTGATGAGGGAAGAGGGACTCAATCAGATTTGGGAGCCCCATTGCGGTATAACCAGCAAAGTTTTACCTTTACCAGACAATATACACCTACGACTAATGACCTGGATACCGAAAGAGTAACCTCTGATACTACCGTGTGGTATGTCCCTGTTTTTGCCGTTACCTATGGAAGAACACCGTATGTTCCTTCTCTATATAGTGAATTGGAATATCTGGGTTTTTTCACAGTTGAAATACAATGAGAACTTGAATACTCATATGAATTAATTCAAAAAGGAACTAAGTTATGAGCACAGAAAACAACAAAACAGCCATTGATGGTGGAAATCATGCTGCACTGTGGCATGGACGGTTTCAGGAAGGTCCCGATGCTGCAGCAGTAGAGTTTGAAACATCTATTTACGCTGATATGCGTCTTGCTCAGGATGATATTACTGGTAGTATTTCACATGTCTCCATGCTTGGAAAAACAGGTATTATTCCCGATGCTGAAGCAACTGCCATTGCCCAGGAACTCGCAAAAATTTCACGGGAAATACAAACTGGTGCATTAACGATTGATACTTCAGCTGAAGATATTCATTCGTTCATTGAAGGAGTGCTTACTGATCGCCTTGGTAATGTGGGGAAAAAGGTACATACCGGTCGTAGTCGGAACGATCAGATTGCGCTTGATGAGCGTTTGTATCTGAAACATGCAGTACCGGATTTACAGACTAACTTGTTAACTCTGATTGAAGTCTTGACTGGTATTGCTGAAAAGCATACAGAAACACTGTTGTCAGGCTATACCCATATGCAGCGGGCCCAACCGATAACGCTCGCTCAACATCTTCTTAGCTGGAGTTGGATGCTGAAACGGGATTACGAACGTTTTTCTGACATGGTAAAACGGATTGATCTTAGTCCGTTAGGAAGCGGGGCTCTTGCAGGTAGTGGTTTGCCGTTAAATCGTGAAATGGTTGCAGAACAACTGGGATTTTCAGGGGTTACACAAAATTCACTGGACAGCGTTGCTGATCGGGATTACTGCATTGAACTTGCTTCTGACTTATCAATTCTCATGATGCATCTTTCCCGTTTCTGCGAAGAAATCGTTATCTGGTCAACCGAAGAATTTAAATTTATTGAGCTTTCTGAAAAATGGTCTACAGGTTCAAGCATCATGCCTCAGAAAAAAAATCCGGATTTTGCTGAATTAATTCGCGGTAAAACTGGAAGGGTATATGGTGATCTGGTAGCACTGCTGACTATTATGAAAGGGCTTCCCCTCAGTTACGACCGTGATTTACAGGAAGACCGGGAAAACTTATTTGATGCCTATGATACGGCATTCTCCTGTATTACCATTTTTTCAGCAATGATTGGATCTGCCACCTGGAATACTGAAAGAATGGCAAAAAGTTGTACAGGTGGACATGCAAATGCTACTGATCTTGCAGATTATCTTGTTCGTAAAGGGTTACCATTCAGAGTTGCTCATGAGGTTTCAGCAAAGTCTGTACGATACTGTATTGAACATGGATGTAATCTTGAAGACATGCCCTTGGAGGAATTCAAGGCCATTTCTGAATTGATTGAAGAAGATGTATATTCAGTTCTTCCTGCAGAATGCTGTGTAAAAGCCCGTTTGACCACGGGAGGTCCATCTCCGGAACGGACAAAAAAACAGATTGAACAGTTGAAATCGTTTATTACTGCAGAGAAATAGAAAAAAAGGCTGTCTTGGTGAAGTGCACCCCTAAAGTTGGACAAAAAAAGTTCAATTTTAGGAGGTGCATTTTTTTAATGTCCAAATACTCAGAAGAGTTAAAACTAAAAATAGTTAAGGAACATGAGGAAACTCACATTGGCGCCACACTGCTTCAG
>JAZLJW010000239.1:0-17475 GCA_045597345.1 Treponemataceae bacterium | reverse complement strand
CTATTCCCATGAGTAAACCGGGTAAAGTATTGTTTGCTTTGTTTGCAGGAATTGTAGCTGCTATCGTTAATGGTTTTGGAACGTCACCTATTGGTTCAATGTTTGTGGTGCTTGCTACCAACATTTTTTCTCCGGCAGTGCAGTACATTGAAGATGCATTATACAATGGATACCTTGATAAACGGGAAGGGCGTGTATCATGACAAAAGAAGATAAATTGATGCTTCACCGGTATGGGGCTTTTATTGTGATTCTACTGGTTATGTTTTTTTCTCTGTTTATTTTTCTCCGTCTTGAGACGCGTTTTTCATCATGGAATAAAGGTTTGGCTGTTGTGGTGAATCAGGTGCTTTCTGAGAATGAGAGTACCAGGGGAATGGTAGTGCTTGAAGCGGTGGATATGAAGCTCAGTACATCAGTTTCTGCTGCCATGTTTCTTGTGGGCAACACTGATGTAGTTGAAGGCTATACGGTTGTGTTAAGACTGACAGGACCTTCTGGACCGTTGAGTGGCGTCTTTTATACGAAAAATGTTCAGCAGACACCTGTTTTTATTGGTATGGCTGATACTTATTACAGGGAAGATACAACACGAAAAATCAAACGTTCTGTTGCATATTCAGATTTCCAATTGACCACGGCACAGATTTCATTCTGGTCTGATAAAGCATCTCTTTATCTGCAGGAGGTAATTACCCAATGAAGTCTTATCATCATGTCTTTCTGTTTATCGGGGCGCTTCTTTCGTTACTGGTACCGTGTCCTGCCCGTTTTGGATATGTTCTGATTATGGTTTTTGCAGCTGATCTTCTGCTGATTTTAGGGTCGGCAATGAATATTGCTGTTGACCGGCTTAGGCTTGCAGAATTAAGCAATATCTTGATACTGGTGTTCCTTGTGTGGGGGACGAGTCTGATAAAACAGTTTTTGATTCTCTATTCTGCGATTATAGCAATGACGTTAAGTTTTGTGCTGTATCTGCTTCCTGTATCTTCTTTACTTATAGGTCGCACGGTAACCCATGATTCTAAAGACTGGAAAGCCTATTGTCTTGCTAATCTCAGAATTATGGGAGTATTCACCGCTACCTCACTGACTTTTGCTTTTTTCAGAGAGCTGATGGCTTTTGAATCCATCTCGTTCCCGACAAAAAACGGTTTATGGGTAATACAGCTGAATCTTCACGGGGTTATTATGCCTACTGAGTTCTGGGGAACTATTCCAGGTGCATTTATTATTCTTGCACTGATTCTGGCTTTTATGACCGTGGTGCAGCGCCGCTTTAATATTATCAGGAGTAAAGAGTAATGGGATTCCGTTCACTATATTATTATCTGCTGTTCACTTCAGCTGTATTCATGTATGGCGTAGGCTTGAGAAAAGTTGTCGTTGTATCAAACAATATGTCTCATTATTTTGCCTGGTTTGCCCGTACGCTGGTAAGTACGGTATTATCAGTAATTGCGGTGTGGTTTGTCGCAGAGACTTTCTTGAATCCCTATGGGTTATCTGAACTGTATCCGTTCTTTGCCATATTGATTACAATACTTATTGGACAGGCTTCATATGAGTTATGGAATCTGTTGGTAAAGCTTGATACTCCGGAATTTGCGCTTACATTTGGAACGGTGATTCTGGCAATAAACGAAGGAACCTCGTTTCTGGATACCTTAGCAATTACCCTTTCCTGTGTTCTTGCTTTTTATCTTGGAGCGCCCTTACTGTACTCATTCAGATGGCGCATGCAGTACAGCGATTCAAATGTGGTCTTCAGAGGAGGGGCAATGGTATTCTTCAGTATCGCTGTTGTGATGATTGTTCTGTTTGGAGTGAATGTTTCCTGGCTTAACTTTGGGGTGTTCTGATGGTTCTGTCTGTTATTCTCTGTGTAATTATTCTTTTGATATTTACTGGTGTCCTTTTTTTCATGGAAACTGAAGGAGGATGGATTTTTTCGGCTGTTTTTTCCGGTGATGAAAAAGATGTGCATACGGCAAAACCTGACGCCCAGGTTGCCCGGAAAGGGTCTTTTACAGCTATTGTCCACAGTTCCGATGAAAAGTTTCAGACTGAGACTGAATACAAAAATATGGCAGACTGCACTGTCCTGACAGATGCCTATACTTTGATTCCCTCAGGAAATGCCCCGGTTTGTTGTGGATACGGCAGTTGTACGAAAAAATGTCCTCAGGAAGCAATCATTATCTCAAAGGGAAAAGCTGTTATCGGCGAAACCTGCAACGGTTGCGGGTTATGTATTGCTGCCTGTCCTTTGCATCTGATTACTTTGGTACCGCAAACAGAGATTGCTGAAAAAAAGAGAAGCTTCTGGTTTAAATTTTGGAAATTCTGGTATACCATTTTAAAACGTGACGAGGCTGACGGTTCAATTGCTCTATGGGAATAGTCCACATAAATCAGATAATCTCATTTGAGATTTCTGGACTTTTTACAGCTTCTAAAGCTGAAAAGTACTACGATACAGTAATAAAAGATTCGCTCGCATTTATCTGCACACATCCACAGTATGTGGTGTCGTTATGCTTTACTGGTGAATTACTGGCGTGGATTGAACAATTTCATTCAGAAGTCTTTATGATTCTGGAAGAACTGACCAGAAACCGGCAGATTGAGTGTATCTCTTCCGGTTACAATAATCCGCTGTTTCCTTTGTTACTTCCTGTGGACAGAACCGGACAAATTGATAAGCAGACAACGCTTTTACGCAAGATTACCGGGAAACGTTCCCGTGGATTAAAGCTGGCACTGGATTGCTGGGATCAGTCATTAATATCAAGCTTAAAAACAGCAGGCGTTGAATATGTCCTTATTCAGAATGAACTGTTCATCAAAAACAGTCAGAAACAACTGGCGGGATATCGTCCCCACCTTGTAGAAGACTGTGGTAAGACATTGATTCTTGTTCCATACATCCGTCAGACCGATATTCTTGAACAGATACAGAATTCTTATCATCAGCTGATTTCACAGCCGTATGATACCATATTTACACAGTTGTTAACCGGTGATGAATTCATTCGCTTTATTCAGACAAATGCCGGTGAAAAACTGTATGACTGGAGTTCTGGTCAGCCTTTGGTGGAACTGTCAACACCGAGTATTGTGACTCGTTTTACGGCAGGTTTCTTGAAAACTACTATTCCCGCAGTGTGGAATGGAACTTCACATCATGTGCGGGAGTTGATTAATCAGAATCAGAGTATTCAGCAGTTATACGCCCGGATGATGCAGGTTAGTACAGATGTAAACCAGTACCGGGGTGATAAAGTCCGGAAAAGAGCTGCCCGTGAAGATTTATGGAAAGCTCAGGATTATAAAATGTATTGCGGAAATGCAAAATGCGGTGCTGAAGATGCAGCTGAGTTGTTTGCGTTACAGCAGGTTGCGTACCGGCATTTACTTGCCGCTGAAAAGATAATGGAAAATCCATCTGAAAAAACTCAAGGCAGCATTAACTGTTATGATTTTGATTTTGATGGTCTGAATGAATATGTGTGCCGTTTTTCTGAGTACAATGCCTTTGTACGTCTCCAGGGTGGTGCATTGTTTGAACTTGATTCCCGAAACAGTTTTCAGCTGTATACATTGTGTTCCGGCGGTGAAGTTTCTCAAAACCAGCGAACGGTGTTCAATGATTTCCTTCTGGACGAAGATTCCTTTACTGCATTCAGAAACAGTGAATATCCGTATACCCGCAGTTCTCATGATATTCATTTTGAGGAACAGTCATTCAGACGGTCAAAACGAGAAATTATATTTTTGGGAACTGGAATATTTGGTAAAAAAAGACAGCCGTTCAGTCTGAAAAAACGGTATGTTTTTTCTGATAACGGGGTGCAGGTTACCTACATCTTGAAAAATGAATCACCGATGGAGATGAAAGGTCATTTCCTCGTTGAAAATACCCTTGCTGTACCGTATCAGGAAGCAGATAAACGTACAATTGATGTTATAACAAATGATTCCAAGATTCAGACTGCAACGGATCAGGAAGTTTGGAGAGATGGAGATATTTCGCTGGTGCAGTTAACTGATAAGGTTACTGAAATGTCATTTGTGTTCCAGACCAATGAAAATGCCAGTTTGAAAATTCAGCCGCTATATATTGGTTCTGTTTGTGCGGCTACAAACTGTGGTTTCTTTTGGGGATTTGATTTACCTCCCCAGTATACTACTGAAAAAACTCTTTTCCTTACGATAAAAACACCAGGAAAGAACAGTCTTGGTGGTAAAGGACGTCGTAAGCGGTCATAGTTATGAATATCTTGCCCAAAGGCCTGTAAGTCTTTAGAATAGTTTCCAAACTATTATAGGACTTGCTATGAACAGAAGATTAATTACCTCTGCATTACCGTATGTAAATAACGTTCCACACCTGGGAAACTGTATCCAGGTTCTTTCTGCCGACGTTTTTGCCCGTTTCTGCCGCAGCCGCGGTTATGATACTCTGTATGTCTGCGGTACCGATGAATACGGTACAGCTACCGAAACCCGTGCCCTTGAAGAAAAGAAAAAGCCACGGGAACTGTGTGACTATTATCACGCAATCCACAAGGATATTTATGACTGGTTCGGCATCAACTTTGACTACTTTGGCCGCACCTCAACTCCACAGCAGACTGAAATTGTTCAGGCAATGTTCAATGATCTGGACAGCCGTGGCTTCATCAAGGAAAATACCATTGAACAGCTGTACTGCCCCCACTGTGAACGCTTTCTGGCAGACCGCTACGTTCTGGGAACCTGCCCGAAATGTGGTTCTACCGATGCCCGCGGTGACCAGTGTGATGCCTGCGGAACCCTGCTGGAACCAACTGAACTGAAGGAACCAAAATGTTCTACCTGTGGTTCAACTCCAGAACTGCGCTCAACCAAACACCTGTACATTGACCTGCCGAAAATTCAGGCAGAATATGCTCCCTGGATGAAAGAAGCTTCTGAGAGAGGACGCTGGGCAAAGAATGCCGTTCAGATGACTGAAGCCTGGATTCGTGACGGTCTGCACGAACGCGCCATTACCCGTGACCTGAAATGGGGTATTCCGGTACCGAAAGAAGGCTTTGAAGACAAAGTATTCTACGTTTGGTTCGATGCTCCTATCGGTTATATCTCCATCACCAAAGCTCTGGCTGACAAACTGGAAAAAATCAATTCTCCTGAAGCCTTTGACTGGAAAACCTGGTGGCTGCCAGCTGAAAGTTCAGAAGAAAAGGCAAAAATCCCGGTTGACCTGTTCCAGTTCATCGGAAAAGACAACATTCCGTTCCACACCGTTATTTTCCCGTCAACCCTTATCGGTTCAGGAAAAGAATGGACAAAACTGTACCACATGAGTTCCAGTGAATACCTGAACTACGAAAGCGGCAAGTTCTCAAAATCACGCGGTATCGGTGTATTCGGTACTGACGCCCGTGAATCAGGCATTCCTGCTGATATGTGGCGTTTCTACATCTTCTACAACCGTCCTGAAAAATCAGACTTCCAGTTCATGTGGAAAGATTTCCAGGAAAAGGTAAACAGCGAACTGGTAGGTAACCTGTGTAACCTGGTTAACCGTACTACAACCTTCGTTACAAAATACTTTGACGGTGTTATTCCTGAAGGAACCCCCAATGAAGCTCTGTGGGCAGAAATCAAGGAACATGAAGCAAAAGTTACTGAATTCCTTGAGTGGTCAGACCTGAAAGATGCATTCCACGAAATCTTCGCCATTTCTTCCATTGCCAACAAGGCATTCCAGGATGGTGCTCCATGGAAGGCTTTCCCCAAAGAAGGCGAACCTGATCCAGCTGCCAAAGTTGCAGCCGGTGCACTTCTCCGTGACCTGTGTTACGTAATCAAAGACCTGATGATTATGGTTCACCCATATATGCCTCATTATGCAGAACGGGTACTGGAATTCTTCGGAAAAACCGGCGTTACCGGAAAAATCGGCAAACCAAACGAAGATGGCTTCCTTGACTGGAACAATCTGGCTGTTACCGAAGGTCTTGATAAAGTATACAAAACTGAAATCATCTTTACTCCTATTGATACCAAACGCATCGATGCCTACCGCGAACGCTACAGCGGCTCTCAGAAGGACCGCAAGGCTGCAGAAGGAAAGAGTGAAGCTAAAGCTGACAAGGCTGAGAAAAAACAGCAGAACCAGCCAAAACAGAAACCGGCAAAAAAAGAGCCGGAACCACGTCCTGTTCTGACTGCAGAAGAGCAGATTGCCTGCTTTAATGCTAAAGTTGCCCTGAAAGTTGCAAAAGTTGTATCAATTGAGCGCAATCCTGACTCTGACAAACTGTATGTTGAACATCTGGATGACGGTACCGGTACTGACCGCGTAATTCAGTCAGGTCTTGTTCCATATCTCCGTGAAGACGAAATCCTCGGACAGCACGTTATTATCGCTGACAATCTGAAACCTCGCAAAATGCGCGGTATTGAAAGCCGTGGTATGCTGCTGGCTGCAGACTACACCGACGCTGATGGAAAAGAATGCGTTGAACTGCTGACTGCACCGTGGACAGCTCCGGGAACTCCTGTTGTTCTTGAAGGAACTGATCCTGCATTTGCAAAAGAAGCAGAAATTGATGCTGATACATTCTTTGATGTTACCATTGCTGTAACAGAAAAGAAGGTAAATATCCACGGTAAGGGCCTTGTTGCTGACGGCAAAGCCATTACTACTGAAAAAACAGTAAACGGCGAAGCTCACTGATGAATCAGATTACCGTTACGGTGACCCCGGCAGATAACCCCGCCGGGGTTTATCATTTTTTACAGACTCCTTTCTGGGCACAGTTTAAGGCTGCCCACGGCTGGAAAGCCTACCGGTTCAACTGGCAGGCAACAGCAGCTGACGGGACTGCTTTTTCCGGATCTGTATCCCTTATGGTACGCCAGTTTGCCCGGCTGTTTTCTATTGCCTATATTCCTCTGGGACTGGAACTTCCGGAAAATGCCCCATGTACTGTATTTGATGCAGCCTATCAGGACCTGCTGGCTTCTTTTGCTTCGGCTGTCAGGCCCTTACTGCCGAAGAATCTTTTCTGCATCCGTATGGATCCGCCTGTTGAGTTCACTGAGCTTGAGGCAAAAGAAAACTGGCTTTCATCACTTCATCGCCCCCTGAAAAAGTCACCGACTGACATTCAGCCGCCTGATACGGTTCTTCTTGACATACGTCCGGAACCGGAAGCCTTACTTGCTGCCATGAAGCCTAAATGGCGGTATAACGTAAAGCTGGCAGAAAAAAAAGGCGTAACCGTAGAAAAGTGTGGGGTAGACGCAACTGCAATCACTGCCGCAATCGATGACTTTTACGGGCTTTTTGAAGAAACAGCCAGCCGCGACGGTATCGCCGTTCATGCCAAAAGCTACTACAAGGATATTCTGGAACGGGGTGCTGCCGCTGAGAAAGCAGGTGAACCGGTTAGGGTTACCCTGTACCTGGCAAAATACGACGGTAAGCCCATTGCCGGTATCATTACCCTGTTTACCAGGACAGAAGCAGTGTACCTGTATGGTGCTTCTTCAAACCAGCACCGGAACGTTATGCCGGCATATCTGCTGCAGTGGACGGCCATTCAGGATGCCCGTGCTTTTGGTGCCCAGGTGTACGACTTTTACGGTTGCCCGCCTACCGATGATGAGCACCATCCTATGCATGGCCTTTTCCGCTTTAAGAACGGTTTTGGCGGACAGTTGACCCACCGGGCCGGCTCCATCGACTATCCGGTAAAGAAAGTGGTGTATGGCCTGTATATTACGGCTGAAAAGTTTCGCGCCTTCTGGTTCAAGAAAGTAAAGAAGCTGTTCAAAAAATAATGGATTGAGCATTAACGTACAGCGCCCTGACGTGCAGTGACGCTGTAATCAATAAACAAAGGCTATGTCCGTAAAAAGTGTTGCTGAATGCTACACAGCAACGAGAATTGGACAGAAATACCACAAATCGGGAGGAGGGACAGTACAGGCAAAAATTGTTGAAGCCCGGCGTTCATGCGGCAGCATGAACTATATATAGTTTCTTCGCCGGGATTCACCAATAGCGACGCTAGCTAGCGGTTTTGCATGTACTGGCAATCCGGTAGATTTGTGGAGTTTTGATGAGACCCTGAAACTAGTTCAGGGTGACTATAAGCAACACTTTTTACGGACATAGCCTAAACAAAAAGCCCGCGGGAACTTCACATGTGAGATACCCGCGGGCTTTCTGTTTCTGTGGTATGACTGTTATCTGCCAGTCAAATTTACTTATTTGAATTCATAGGTCATCGTTGTCTCAAACTGCATGCCTTTGGCTTTGAATTCTTTGATGAAATCTTCACCAAGCTGTTCAAAACCTGCAACAGGCGAAGTACAGTCAGTAAGAAGTGTAATGCGGTATGAAGGAATATACACTGCAAGATCGCGAACGGTATTAGCAACACAGTGGGTTAATGCTTCTCCGGCAACAATGATGGTATCTGCTTTTTTCAACGTATCAATAAGCGGAAAGTTGGTACGTGTTGACGGATCATTTGGATCAGGAACTTCGGCCTGAATTGCACTGTAGTGTTCGGTGAGCGGGTTTGCAGCTTTTCTGATGAAATTGATGTTTTTTCCCAGGTGCTCATATTCCCACTGGTGAATAGCATCGTTAACCTGATCTTCGACACAGAATCCCCAGGTAGCAAGAATGCAGTGCAGGGGCCAGATACAAAGACTGTATCTGCCACGGTTTTCAAGAGCAAGAAGATATTCTTCTGCAGCGCGGTTTAATGACGAATCAACAGGTACATATTTTCCATCCATGTAATCCTGATAGGTAATGATGGTATAAGGTACCGGATTGTTGCCTGTCTGATCTTTCCAGAAAAGAGGATGGGCAATATGGTAACTTAAGTGCGAATCAAGAGTAACATGTATTTCGTCAATTTTTGTCGAGTTCTGGCGAATGAATGTGCTGAGCCGTGAACAGTCATCTTCTGCTCCCGGTACATACAGCGATCCTTTTTTGTTTGAAAAGTCATTCTGTGGGTCAATAATTAACAGGGCTGTGCTCATATCTTGCAGACTACCAAGTCTGGTTTTTATTGTCAATGAGAGAGAAAATAAGTACACTACCATCATGAGTCTTGAAGCATTTGTTCTCGGTTGCAGCGGCATGATGCCCCTGCCGTACCGCCACCTTACCTCAGTACTCCTTCGCCGTGAAGGTGAACTGTTCCTTTTTGACTGCGGCGAAGGTACGCAGGTTTCTCTGAAACGATTAAATCTTAAGTGGAAAAAAATAGACGCTATTTTCTTAAGCCATACCCATGCTGATCATGTAACCGGTCTTCCTGGTCTTATGATGCTGTCATCTCAGGTTGACCGTACAGAACCGCTGTATATCTACGGACCGCCAAAAACCGCAGAATACGTGGAAACAAGCCGCCGCGTTCTTGATATGTACATTAATTATCCGGTTATCGTAAAAGAGATAACAGAACCTGGCGTTATTCACGGTGGTAAGGATTTTTATATCCGCGCGTTTCCTTTAAAGCACACTAAGACCTGTGTCGGTTATACTCTTGAAGAACTGGACCGGCCCGGCGAATTTAATCCGCAGCGGGCCATGGAACTGGGTGTTCCTGCAGGTCCGCTGTTTTCAAAACTGCAGCATGGAGAATCCGTAACAGCAGCTGACGGCACCGTTGTACTTCCTGAACAGGTAATGGGCGCAAAACGTGCCGGCCGCAAAGTAAGTTACGTAACTGATACCCAGTATCTACCTTCAATTGCTGATGAAGTGCGTGGTTCAGACCTGCTGTTCTGCGAAGGTATGTTTGATGATCAGTACGAAGATCAGGCTGCGGAAAAAAAACACATGACTTCCCGCCAGGCAGCAACCATCGCACGGGATGCCAACGTTGATAAAATGGCACTGATTCACTACAGCCCCCGGTATGCTGATAAGGAACTGGGCCTGCTCCTTGATCAGGCACGTGAAGTATTTCCGGGCACTGTTCTGTCAAAAGACCGTATGTCCTTTGATATTCCGAATAAAGAATAATGATTGTCTTTGATGTTGTTTCCAAAGAATATGGAAAAGTCAGGGCGGTAGACGCTGTTTCTTTCACCTGCGGTGAAAAATCCGTGACGGTATTGTTGGGGCCCAATGGAGCCGGAAAAACTACGCTTTTAAAAGCGGCTGCAGGTCTGCATTATCCTTCCTCAGGATGTGTCCGGATTGATGGTCTTTCAGTTGAGGAGTATCCTGCTGTCTGTGGTGCCGGTGTGGCGCTGGTAACGGAATTACCGGTGCTTCCCGGTCATTTTACCACAGGTTCTTATCTGAAAACCATTGCCAGGCTGTACCACCCGGATGAATCATCTGCGCAGAGATTGCAGCGTTTTGAGTCTGTCGTATCACAGTGTGCACTTTTTGATATGCTCAAAGTAAAAATAAAAGCCCTGTCAAAGGGATATCAGCAGCGGGTGGCTTTTGCACAGGCATTGTTGAAAGACACCGGTAACCTGATTCTGGATGAACCGGTATCCGGTCTGGATCCTGCTCAGATTATTGAGATGCGTGATCTTATCAGACGGGTTGCCGTTGAAAAGACGGTATTGCTGTCTACTCACCTGATGCAGGAAGCCGAACAACTTGCAGACCGTATTGTCATTCTGTATCAGGGCCGTGTTGTCGCTGCCGGTTCAAAGGACGAACTGCTCTCTCAGACTGGTACATCCAGTCTTGAAGAGGCGTATATTGCCTGTACAGGAGGTCGGCGGTGAATAAAAATACGTTTGCTTCCTGCTACAGTTATTATGTTTCATCCCTTGCTCATCAATGGCTGACCTGGACTCTGGCTGCTCTCATGGCCGTGCTTACAGGTGTACTGTATCTGGTGTCCGGTTATTCCCAGACCACCTATTTTTCAGGTACTGCACCGTTTTTCAGCACCATTGCTCTTGTTTCGCTATTACTTCTCCCGGTGCTTTCCATACGAGCCGAAACGCCACAGGTGCAGTTTGAAGAAACATTTCCCGTTTCTCCACTGATTCGAACTTTGAGTGAAATCTGCGCCATTGAAACGGTGTATCTGTTCAGCCTTTTACTTACTGTTCCAATCCTCTTTGCTGTTGGAAAACTGATTGTCATCGAAGCAGCTCCCTGTTGTACCAGTTATCTGGCTCTGATTCTGTATAGCTTCTGTATAATTTCATTTTGTGTTTGGATTTCCAGATTTTTCATGAATACTGTCTTCTCTTATCTGGTGACTGCATTCCTTCTTTTTGTCTGCAATACTATTCATCTTCTGCCGTTAGATGTGGCGTGGATAAAAACCATTTCATTCATCTGGCATTTTGACAGTGCCAGTAAAGGTATTATTGCAACAAAAGACCTGGTGTTTTTTGCATGCGTTGCAGTGTTCTGTATCTCTGCTGCTGTGGAAAGCAATCGATTCCGGAAAAATCCCGAAAATACGCGGCCTCTACTGCATATGGCGCTGGAATTCCTGCTGTGTGTTCTGATTGCAGGTAATGGCCAGGTGTATGCGTATCGCATTGATACCACTGCTGACAAACGTTTTTCTCTTTCTTCACAAAGTCTTGCCATTATTCAGCAGGTGCAGGAGCCATTGCATATAACCTGGTATGTGTCAAAAACAATTCTTAACCGATATCCGCAGGCTGATGATATGCGGCACCTGTTGAATCAATATGCTGACTCCAGTCCCCTTATATCACTGTCTGTTATTTCAGATTCAGATAAGATTGCTGAGGCTCAGTTGGGGCAACTGGGAATTACTCCCCAGGCAATTTCTGACACAAATACTGAAGAAACCCGTACTATGCAGGTGTATTCAGCAATGGTGCTTGAAATGGGGAGTTCAACTGGGGTAATTCCTTTTGTCCTTTCTAATACCAGTCTGGAATATGATATTTCTTTCAGAATCCGCAGTATGGTTTCCGGTCAGGTTCCTGTTGTTGCCATTTTAAACGGTACCGGTCTTTCTCTTGATAGTTCGTATACCTACGTGAAACCATGGATTTCTTCTGGCGGCATGATTCCTGTTGAAATTACCGCAGATCAGCTTGCTTTTCTGCGCGATACAGACCGGTCTGTACTGCTGGTTATCGGTTCTGAATCCTTTTCTTCAGAAGATGTCAGGGCCATTGATCAGTGGGTACTGGCTGGAAAACCGGCATTTTTCAGCGTTAATCCGGTTTCAGTTGATATTCAGGCAACCTGGCAGGCGGACTTTCGGGGACAAAATCCCCTGCTGCAGCTTCTTGATTTTTACGGTGTCCGGATGGATAACACCTTACTCAGCGATACTGACTGTTATACCCTGACAATGTACAGTTCAGCCTCCCAGTCTGCTCCAGAGTATGTCGCCTATCCGTATTGGTTCACTGTGGATACGCCCTTTGGCAGTAATGTACAGCTGTTCTGGCCAACACCCCTTAGCATTTACGAAACGGAAGTATGCCGTATTTCTCCCATTGCATCAGCGGGGGGGTCTGCCCAATCAGTTTCTGCACCGTATATCACCAATCCTTTTGCGTTACAGAATGGTCTGGAATATGCAGGTGCATTCATAGGCGGAAATGCCGTCAGAACACCTATAGCCGCGCTTCTTGAAGGCAAAGTGTTCAGCTTTTATGAAGGAACCTACAGTCAGGAAAACCGGGTATTAGTGATGGGCGATCAGTATTTTCTTTCGAATATGGTCGAAAATACCGGTAGCGGACAGAATTTTTCGTATTTGATTTCATCGCTGTTGTATCTTACCGGTGATGAGGACTTAATAGCCATTAAGTCAAGGTGGGAATAGTCATGCGGTATGATGTTAAGCGAAAGACTGCAGTACTCTGTATTCTCTGTGTCTGTTCTGCCATAACCCTCTTGATTGGCATCCGCAGTGAAAAAAATACAACACGGAAAACAACGGTCTCTTCACTGCTGAACAGTCGTTACCTGCCATCAGTAGCTGAAATAACACTGTCTCAGGTTGGAAAAAGCCCCGTAATTCTTCAAAAACGGCCCATAATTGGAGAAACAGAATCACGATGGTATGTGCGGACAGCGTCAAGTTATGGCTGGTATCTGGCTAAACCAGCGATTGTGGAACAGTTTCTTTCTGCATTATCTGCTACCGGGACCTTTTATCAGGTAGCAGACCGGTATCGGGACTGGCAGTCATTTGGGGTAACCGAATCAGACGGCATTAACGTTATGGTGTCGGTATCTGATGGAAATGGTAACGAGGAAGTCTGTTCTTCGCTCCATTTTGGTTTTGTATCTGCCACTGGAACGCATATTGCCGTTCGCAGTAACACAAAAGAGACGGTGTATCAGGTAGCAGATGTTTACAGCCGCTATTTTACGGATGATGAGTTGTTCTGGGCAGACCGGACTCTGTTTCCGGATAGTTCCGGATCTCTTGACTGGATTCAGAGCTTTTCTGTTGAGTCTGGTGGATATACCCGTTTGCTTTTTTCCGGGGAACAACGGTTTGAAAACCTTTCTGACAGTCTGCATACCTTTTCCGGCGGACAGTTTGTATCACCATCAGATTTTTCTGAACAGAAAGATGCAATGGAATTTGTCCTGGGCATTTACGCCGTCGGCTCTGCTGCCACCAGCCGGTTTTATGATATTTCGCTGTTTAAAACAAAAGAGGGGACGTACATCGCGGAATGTCAGTCCCCCTTCGGCTGTAATTGTATGACGGTAAGCAGCTGGACTGTCGGCCGTCTGATGGAATCTGTCAGTTACTGAATTAACGCTCCTGCTCCATAATACACGCCTTTATCTGCAAGAGTAGTGCAGTATTCCAGCAGGGCCGGATTTTTGGTGAAAAGCTCACCTAACCGTTCCAGCTGGTCGTAGTCAAAAAAGGTATCTGCAGCTTTAGTTGCCTGAACCGTTGCCAGATTTTTCATCCGTTCTCTTAGGGCTAACTGATATTCAGCATAGGTTTCTCGGGCTGTTGCGTACAGAGCGGTGTCAGGTATGCGGTACGATTCTATGGAAATGGCAACGATTTCTATATCACTGAACCCAGTTTTTTCAGACATGGCTGCCATAAGGGCTTCAGTGTCTGTTGTGAGACGGATAACCGATTCTGAAGCATTTTCTGAGTCTGTAAGAATTTTCTGAACAACCAGGTCGGCAAGCTGTCTGGCTTTTATCTGCAGCAGGGTGTAAAGGTCTTCATCTGTTGAAATCAGCCCTTTTTCCACCAGTTCCGGCAGCATTTCAGGCTGTATCCGCAGTGAAGATGATACGGTAAAACTATAGGTAAAATCAGGTTTCCCGTCGAGCATTGTGCTGTACACTGCAGCAGATGGCAATGTACCGGTAACCGTATCCGTATATGTCTGCGGTTTTGCTGAAAAAGTGAGAACTTTGCTGTTGGTTGGAAAAATCAGTTCCCATTTCCAAAGAAAAGGTGTCCCTTTTATGCCACCTTTACCACCACGAATTACCGTGTCATATACACCGCTTGTTTTGGACGATAACACTCCGTATTTTCCCTGTGAAACATACAGCTGAGGCCATCCGATACAGGCAACGGCAGCCGCACAGATGATAATAATAAACAGAGACCAGAAAAACGAATGAATTTTTTTCATGAGCGTAGTATAGTGTGAAACACAGTAAAAAGCAATTTTCATTAACGGGAGGAGGTAGAACCTGATGTTTTCATTTACAAACAGAACCATTCTCTTTCTTACGTTGATGTTACTCCTTCTGCTTGGATTGTATGGAATAGGAACAGTCCAGCAGTTTCTTGATGGAACTTTTCTGCTCATAGCACGGGTAGGGGCGGGAGGATCAGTAGCGTTACTCATACTGCTTCTCTGTGCTGTCATTCAGTTACTGTATGGAACAGTGGCAAAACGTTCACTCAAAAAACTCTGGTATTTCGTTCCGTATTTTTTGTCATTCTGTATTGCTGTCGGTTCAGGTTTATTTTTCTTTCTCCTCCTGGTTCTGTAACTGCCCTTTGATAGCAAATCCCCGTCTTTCGTTGACAAATTAACGGTAACCGCTCTATCATTTTTTTATGACCTCTATCTGGCAGATTAGTCGTGAATATGCCGGCCTTGCTGAGGCTGGCGGCGTTAAAAATGTGGTAACTTCATTATGTGAACAGCTGGTCACTCTTGATAATCAGGTGACCCTTTTCATTCCGTTGTATGGATGTACGGCGATTTCTGCTGTGCAGAATTTCGAAATTGTACCTGATACTGCTTCAGCAATAACGGTTGCAGATAAAAATTATATTGTTTTTTATGGTAACGCCAGTATTGGCAAAGTGAAGATTGTATTTGTCGTATCGACACTTTTTACCGAAAAAATGGGTGTTTATACGTATACCGCCCTTGAAGAAAAGTTATGCCCAACCCATGTCAGGGGACAGGGGCATCAGGATGCAGCAACGCTGGAAATCATGTTTCAGAAAGCTGTACTGTGGTATGGCGTTCTGAAAAACGAAATGCCTGATATTATCCACTGTCATGATGCAACAACCGCAATGATTCCTTTTTTTGCAAGGAATTGTGAAGACTTCAAGTCTGCATATAAAAATACCCGCTTTGTGTGTACCATTCACAACGCCGGCCCCTTTTATCATCATGAAATTGATTCTGTAGAATGTGCCTCTTCCCTTACCGGTTTACCGGCAGATGTATTGAAAGTGGGATTAAATCCTGAACATCTGCAGTCTGCTGAAGATTCTGCAAAAGAAATAGTAGAGCCATACCTGCTTGCTGCTACCTGCAGTGTAATGACAACTGTTTCTCCCTGGTATGCCGAAGAACTGATGGATCCTGACAATGCGTTTACAGACGGACTTTCCAAAGGGTTTTCTGCAGTGGGAACGGTTATTACCGGTATTACCAATGGCCTTGATTATGAAAAATATAATCCTACAGACTGCAGTAAATCTCAGTTACCTTTTGCCTATGATCCTGAAACGCTCAATCTTGAAGGGAAATGGCAGTGCCGCCGACAGTTTGCTGAGACCTATTCAGTATCAAAGCCGAAAATAACGGGAATAGTACCTGATATTCCCCATGGTGAAGATATGCTTACTCAGTTTGGTGGCCTTGATTCACAGGATGCCGGTGTCTGGTTCAGTTATCATGGGCGGTTGGCAAGTCAGAAAGGTCTTGATGTTCTGATTAAATCAATTCCTTTGGTTTTAAAGCGCTGTCCACAGGCACGCTTTATTATTACAGGACAAGGCGAGACTGAAATCGAAAAAGCGCTGCAGACGATTGCTGAAGAATATACCGGTAAATGTCTTTACCTGCGTGGATATAATCGTTCTATGGCCCGTCTCGGCGTTGCAGCAGCTGATTTCATAATTCTTCCCAGCTGGTTTGAACCTTGCGGCCTGGAAGACTTTATTGCAGCTTTTTTAGGGACTATACCTGTCGCCCATGCAACGGGAGGCTTGAAAAAAATAGCAGATACCAGCACAGGATTCCTGTATGAGCCAAATGATCCTTCTGTTTTGGCAGACACTTTAGTATCTCTTGCACAGAAAAAAGAAGCTGATTCTCATGTATTTGACCGTATTATCCAGAATGCTGCTGTCACTGTTCATGCTGAATATTCATGGGAAGAGGTTGTGAAAAAGCAGTATGTACCACTATACGAAACGCTTTTGGAAAAAAATTAATTTTTTTTAATTTTTTTTCTAAAAGTTGTTGACCAAAAATTCGTAAGTGTATATAGTTCTATTCGTTGGATACGCCAACTTAGCTCAGCTGGCCAGAGCACGTGATTTGTAATCTCGGGGTCTAGGGTTCGAATCCCTAAGTTGGCTAGCTTCTTAAAAAGCGAAAACGTATCAAACAATTTGGGCAGGTTCCCGAGTGGTCAAAGGGGGCAGACTGTAAATCTGTTGGCTCCGCCTTCGAAGGTCCGAATCCTTCTCTGCCCAAAAAAAGCTTGATTCTCATGAATCAAGCTTTTTTTTTACCCATATCAAGTATCTGCTTTTTCAGTAAGGAGATGTCTGTGAAATCTGACACATTTTATAAGGACGGTCTTTGTTTTCAATGCCAGCAGTGTTCACACTGCTGCTGTGATGAACCCGGATATGTGTACCTGTCACGACGGGATCTTGACTGTTTGCTTTCTGTTACTGGAATGAGGCAGCAGAAATTCATAGATACCTATTGCCGGTTTGTCCCTTACTATGATGGAACAGAAGTTCTGTGTCTGCAGGAAAAAGAAAACTTTGACTGTATATTCTGGGAAAACGGCTGTTCAGTGTACCAGGGACGTCCGGTTCAATGTTCTACATATCCATTCTGGACGTATATCCTTGCTTCCAGCCACTCCTGGGCAGAAGAGGCTGGAGAATGTCCTGGGATTAATAAAGGGCAGAAAATATCTTCAAGTGACATTGAAAACCAGCGGAATTTGTACGAAAATAATATACCGTTGCGGAGAGGTGAGGT
>JAZLJW010000238.1:0-1456 GCA_045597345.1 Treponemataceae bacterium | reverse complement strand
AGGTAAGGCCTAAACTTCTTGCGGCTTCCATCTGTCCTACATCGATAGACTGGATACCAGCACGAATGATTTCAGACATGTAAGCGCCACAGTTTAAAGCCAGACAGATGGTACCTGCCTGAAGGGCGGTTAAAGTCATTCCTGCATGCAGGAAATTATTCAGTGCGTACGGAACGCCGAAATATACAAACATTGCCAATACGATCATAGGAACGCCTCTGATCACATTGACATATATGGTAGATATGATGTTGCATGCTTTATTCTTGACTACGCTCAGCATACCGAAAATAATACCGAGAACGCAGCCAAAAGCCAGACCCAGAAGCGCTAAAAGCAGCGTCTGACCCATGGCCTTCAGTAAAAGCACACCATACACCGTGATGATCTGTGCCATTAAAAATCTCTCCTTTTATTTAGATAAGGGCATCAGAGGAATCCCTAATGCCCTTATAAAAAAGCTATAGTTTTTTATTTATGAATTAAAGATTAGCCAAGGTATTTAGCGATGATTTCATCGTATTTTCCATTTGCCTGGATGTTTGCAAGTCCTGCATTGAAGAGGTCAACCAGTTCCTGTTTGTCAGCGTTGAAGATTGCGAATCCGTAAGCTGCAGGATCATTTTCTGTTCCGTCAATGTATTTCATTGTTAACTCACCAGCTTTGATGGAGTATTTCAGAATAGGAGTATCATCGAAGCAAGCTGCTGCCTGTCCGCCCATAACTGCCTGGTACATATCAGGAGAAGTTGAAACTCTGGTTACTGTGAAACCATATTCTTCAGAAAGAGCTGTTGCATACTGGTCACTCATTGTTCCGTTCTTAACAACAACATTCTTGCCTGCCAGATCAGCGAATCCAGCGATGTCAGAATCTGCTGCTACAGCCATACCCTGTGTTGCGTTGTAGTATCCGTCTGAGAAGATCCAGCCGTTTGCCTGTCTTTCTTCTGTGATAGAAGCACCTGCGATCATACCATCAGCCTGTCCAGCCTGGCATGCTGCGATAGCTGCGTCCCATCCGATGTACTGAAGGTCATATGTGAAGCCCTGGTCCTCAGCAACTGCTGCAAGGATTTCCATATCGATACCAACGATGTTTCCATCTGCATCTTCGAATTCAAATGGGCTGAAGCCTTTATCGGTAGCTACTACAAAGTGTTTTGGGCCTGCTGGAGCGGAACCGGAACCAGAACCTGCTGGAGCTGGAGCATCGCGCCCATTGTCAGCACCGCCACATGCTGCGAGCATTCCGATAGCGAATACTGCTACGAATACCAATGCTAAGATTTTCTTAATATTCTTCATACTGTTTTCCTCCTGTTACAAATAGGGATTTCCCTAAAATAATATTGGCTGATTATATCAAAAACCTATGGAAAAAGTCCATAGGTTTTGATTTTTTGTCAATATGTTTTTAACAGTTTGTCACATTAGAAAACCGCACGCTTATTTT
>JAZLJW010000237.1:0-6885 GCA_045597345.1 Treponemataceae bacterium | reverse complement strand
AGAAGTATCATTCCACAGTTTTACGTTGTACAGAGGCTTGCGGTCTGCGTCTAATGGCACAAATCCGTGCTGGTGTCCGCTGACACCCATAGCCTTGATGGTTGCCTTTACATCGGCAGGAATACCGTCAAAACAGATTTTTAAGGCTTCGGTATACCATTCTGCTTTCTGTTCGCGGGTGCCGTCATTTTCAGAAATAATGTCGATCGGGTGGGCGCAAGAGGCCACTTCTTTTTTTGCTTCGTAGTCGTATACGAATACTTTCAAACTTTGGGTACCAAGGTCGATACCGGCAACTGTTTTCATACTGTCTCCTGTTTACTATGAAACTTTCTTTTATGTAGTGTGCCCGTATCCCGAACTCCGCCCCCAAATGCGCAGCCCGGGAGAAACGCAGTAATCCGCCGGTTAAACCTTAAAGCGGAAAACGTTCCATGATGCAGGTTTTACTCTGAGAGTAAACACACCGTTGTCTGATTCTACCATGGAAACCGGTTGCGGTGAAACTGCTTCAGGCTCTGCAAAGGTATTTTTTGCATGCAGATTGGCTCCGGTAAGTTCTGTGGCATAGACCATTTCCGATTTGCCGAAGGAAGCCATGTTCAGGGTGATTTCTTCCATGTCTGTTTTGTCCGTGTTCAGTGCGAAGAGTGTTACCATGCCGGCTTCTTCGTCGTATACCACGCTGGTTGCAATGGTCGGAGCATCGCCATAGCAGGTCTCCTTTTTATCAGTAACGTTGACGGTAGTAAGGACTGTTCCGTGGCCATACAGTGAAATATCCTGGAATGGATAGTAAATAGCCTGCTTGATGGCTTTTCCGCCTTTCTCGGTAAAAATCGGTGCAATAACGTTAACCAGCTGAGCAAGACAGGCAACTTTTACCCGGTCTGCATTATTCAACAGGGTAATTCCCAAGCCCCCGACAACCAGTGCATCCAGCAGACTGTACCGGTCCTCCAGAATGGAAGGAGCCGTCATCCACGGATGATCTTCCTGCTTGCTCTGATACCAGACATTCCACTCATCAAAAGACAGGTACATGGTCTTCTTGCTGCGTTTTAAGGCCTTTACGTAGTCGGCCGTAGCACATACCGATTTGATGAAGTTATTCATATCCACAAAGCTGGCTAAAAAGTCGTCATCGTTGCCAAAATTTTCGTAGTACCGGTGCAGTGAAAGGAAATCTACGTTTTCGTAGGTGTGTTCCAGTACGATGCGGTCCCATTCTGGATAGGTAGGCATGCCTGATGAGGCACTGCCGCATACAACCAGTTCTACGCTGTCATCTACCCACTTCATCATTTTTGCTGTTTCAAGGGCTTTTTTGCCGTAATCAGCTGCTTCCAGATGGCAGATCTGCCAGGGACCGTCCATTTCGTTTCCTACGCACCAGGTCTTGATGCCATACGGGTCTGCGTGTCCGTTTTTCTTGCGGAGGTCAGACCAGTAGGTTCCGCCGGCAAAGTTGCAGTATTCCAGCATGTTGGCGGCGTCCTGCGGGGTACCGGTTCCCATGTTTACAGCGCCCATGATGGCAGTGCCGGCTTTCTTGCTCCAGTCATAGAATTCATCAATACCCACAATGTTTGGTTCCAGAGAGTGCCAGGCAAGATCCAGGCGGGTAGGGCGCTGATCCCGTGGGCCGATGCCGTCAGTCCATTTGTAGCCTGAAAGAAAATTTCCGCCCGGATAGCGGACCTGTGTTACGTGCAGGTCTTTTACCAGCTGGATAACGTCCTTGCGGAATCCCTGTTCGTCGGCCAGAGGGTGTCCCGGTTCATAGATACCGTCATATACGGCGCGACCCAAATGTTCAATAAAAGAGCTGTACAGCCGGTCATCTACTTGTGCCAGCGTAAACTCTTTTTCTACAGTTATTTTTGTTTTTTTCATATATAACTCCGTAAGGTCATCTGACACGGAAGTCAGATGACCGTCTTCTATGACCGCTGCCATGGACGGCAGCCAAAAAATGGAGTTTTGCGGATGCAAAACTCCGTAAGGTCATCTGACACGGAAGTCAGATGACCGTCTTCCATTTATTGTTGCCAGGGTATGGGCATGTTGCACCAGTACCCCGTGCCCGTAAGGCAATGTAGCAGCCGCACCAGGAACACATGGCACCGCCGGCCAGTGCATCACACTGGAAACAGCACTGGCGTCGTGCCTGCTGTACGGCAACCGGGGCAATGGCAGGATCGCTGGCAGACTCGCTGTTCATGCTGTCTGCCAGTTCCAGAAGCCGCTCCGGCGCCAGTAAGCCGCTGGACTTCAGCAATGCACGCTGTGCCTCACACTGGGGGCACGGAATACTGCTCATTTTGCCCGGATTACTGCTACCGAGCGTGGTGGCAGTACGCAGGTAATGGTGGTGCCGTTTACGGTAGTTGCCATGTTTTTTGCAGCTACGGCATCAGGGTTTTCAAAAGTATTGCAGGTATTCATGGCTTCTCCTGCCAGCACCTGAGCATCAAGAACGGTCAGTGTACCATTGTGCCCGCGAAGTTCCACGGTCATTTCAGAAGATTCGTTCAGGTCAGTGTTGCAGAAGGTTACGGTGTAATTGCCTTCTGAATCCTGACTGGCAGAAACGTTCATATTCGGCAGTGAAACATCGTCCATGCCGGTACTTACGGCGGTACAGCCGGTTTCAAGCAGGGTAGCGTTCTGGTGGTATTTGTACATGTTCAGAACGTGCCAGGTAGGAGTTTTTACCAGTTTATCGCCTTCAGTAAGTACTGGTGACTGCAGAACGTTTACAGCCTGTGCCAGGTTTGCCATCTGAACGCGGTCTGCGTGGTTATTGAAGATATTCAGGGTAATGGCTGCAACCAGAGCATCGCGCACGCTGTTCTGCTGGTACAGGAATCCGGGGTTGGTATCCGGTTCAACCTTGTGCCAGGTTCCCCATTCATCAACTACAAATCCTACTTTTTTCTCAGGATCGTATTTGCTCATGATCTGGTCATGACGGGTAATCAGTTCATCCATGTAGAAAGCATTTTTCAGACAGGTGTACCACTGTTTTTCGGTAAATTCGCTGGCAGCGCCTTTATGGTCCCAGTCCTGTTCAAAGGTATAGTGGTGCAGGCTTAAGCCGTTCATCATTTTCCCGGCTTCACGCATCAGTACTTCTGTCCAGTGATAGTCGGCAACGCTGGGACCGCCGGCAATCTTGTAAATGGGCTGGTCTGTGTACTGACGTACATAGGTCTGATAGTTCCGGTACAGGTCAGCATAGTGTTCGGCAGTCATGTTTCCGCCGCAGCCCCAGTTTTCGTTTCCTACACCAAAGAACGGCAGCTTCCAGGCAGCTTTGTGGCCGTTGGCTTCACGCAGCTTAGACATGGGCGATTCACCTTCAAAGGTAATGTATTCAACCCATTCAGACATTTCCTGAACAGTGCCGCTTCCTACGTTGCCGCAGATATAGGGATCACATTCCAGCAGTTCACACAGGCCCATGAATTCGTGGGTACCAAAGCTGTTGTCTTCTACAACGCCACCCCAGTGGGTATTTACCATGCGTTTTCTGTTTTCTTTTGGCCCGATGCCGTCTTTCCAGTGGTATTCGTCGGCAAAACAGCCGCCTGGCCACCGCAGGTTAGGAATGCGGATTTCCTTGAATGCTTCTACAACATCCTTCCGGTATCCGTCGATGTTTTCAATGGGTGAGTCTTTCCCTACCCAGAATCCGCCATAAATACACCGTCCCAGGTGTTCTGAGAAGTGTCCGTAAATGTGCTTGTTAATAGTCGATTTTTTCTGATTTACATTAACAACAATAGTGTCTTTTCGTGATTTCATAAAAAAATAATCGTACGAAAAAGACCATATGTCAAGACTTTATCATATTTAATCGTTGAATATCAAAAAAATATGATATATAGCAAGCGCCTTACATAATCGCCACTATCGGCAAATGGATTACCCGCAAATCCGGCAGGGCTCAATAATACAGTCGCAGAATAATTCCCTGTCCGTAATTCCCGAATCCGCGGCCAAAGATATTCATACCACCCATATGACGGGCATCATCTTTTACGCCAATCTTCATTTTGATGGAATGATGATCTGCAATGTGCAGGTCCTGCAGGGTAATATCACTGACCTTTACACCGTCCACAAAGGATCCTTCATCAGTAATGCCAAAAGTTTTCAAAAGACCGTACTGGCTGCCTTCCAGTTTCCACCAGCCGGGCGTAAAAATTCCCCGTTTGTCACCAAAATCTCCGGGAGAAACCCAGGTAGCTGTCTCAATGCCATTTACCCACATGGTAATGTCACTGGGCCAGTTGGCATTGGTTCCCGGTGTTTCAGAAGAGAGCTCCATCGAAAACTCCACACGTTTCAGAGGGCGGGCATCGTAAATACTGTTATTGGGAAACTTATATTCAAACCAGCCGCTTCCGCACCATAACAGGCCTGCTCTCATCCGGTCCGGATTCAGAAAACTGTCCGGTGTATCAAGAAAACCGATGACGCTTTCTGCAGAACAGAGTCCGCAGGGCGCTGAAACGTGAAAATCATTGAAGATACCGATGGGCATTTCAACCTGCACATAGTCATCTTCTTTTTTCTGCCGCTCCGGAAACTGAATCAGAATTTCCTTAAAACTTGCACGGCATATTTTCTGATTTCCTTTCTTTGCCTTGGTAATACCGGTGGTGATAAGACCTGCTTTTTCAAGAATACCCAGATGCGTAACCGCGTTTGACTGCGGAATCTCCAACTGTTCTGCAATCTGATTTACGTTCAAAGACTGTTCCCTAAGAAGATCCAGCATTTTTATCCGTATATCAGAAGCCAGAGCCTTTAAGGTATCCATATCGGTCAAAGGGTTTATCGTTATCAGCTGTTCCGGTGCGTCACTCATAGGATTCATACTATATTATGAAAAATTGATATAAACAAGATAAAATAGATATATTCTTCTATCAGCTCATTGAAAAGAAAGGTGCTATACTGAATGCATGTCAAAAGCTTATGAGATTAATTCCTTTTCAGATATTTTTGCATCTGAAATCTGCTGTGGCAAACAGCTTGTGGCAAACGGTAAGTACAATATAGAGGTATACCGGTTTCTGAAACCGGGAGATGCGGTATATGTATGGTTTGATACTCCGGATATTGTCAATAATTCCCAGTCCCATTATCTGGTTCTTGATGGATCTGTTGAAATCCGGTTTCGAAACCGCAGGGAAATCATTTCTTCAGGTCAGAGCATCAGCGTATATACCCAGGAAAATTTTTCCATCGTAGCTTCGGAGTCCAGTCAGGTTATCTGCTTTAATGATCAGAAGGATGCAATAGTGGATAATCGGTTTGAAGAGATTGTAAAGGAAATAAGCCGTGTTGAAGTTAACGATCCTTATACCCGGGGGCATAACGTCCGGGTTTCTCTCTATACCGCTCAGATTCTCAACTGGCTGCAGCCAGAGCGACGTCATATTGATGTCTATCTGGCTGCCAATTATCACGACGTAGGAAAAGTCAGACTTGACCCGGCTATTCTGAACCTTGAGCGTCGTCTTACGCCGGAAGAATTTGAACATATAAAGCAGCATCCCGTGTACAGTTATGAAATCATGCTCAAGCATGGAGTTTCCAGACAGGCAGCAGAATGGGCCCGGTGGCATCACGAACGGCTTGATGGTTCCGGGTATCCTGATGGGCTTAAAGGAGATGAAATTCCACTTGAAAGCCGCTGCATGGCGGTTGCTGATGTATTCGATGCATTGACTACCGATCGTTGCTATCGTCCCGGACTCAGTTTTGACGAAGCGTTGGGAATTATCCTTCAGGATGTTACAGCCGGCAAGCTCGATGGTGATGCATTTGAGGCATTGACCTGTCTCATTTATTCGGGTTGTATTACACAGGGTAAAGACAACGAATTCCGGACGGAGGAAAAAGAAAAAAAATGATAATTTCAAAGGATCATCCAGAAGCTCAGAAACAAATCGTAGCCGCATTGATGAAAGGAGCTGCAGTCATAATTCCTACCGATACGGTCTATGGGTTCAGCGGAATAGTACCACAGACCGATGGAATAATCCGGAATATAAAAGGAAGGTCGGAAACGAAACCCTTCATTCAGTTGATTGCGGAACCGAAAGATCTTTCGTTGTACACTGACGATGCAGTTCCTGATACTCTCCTTAAGTACTGGCCCGGCCCCTTGACTATTATTGTTAATAATAAGATGTCCGGTACCACCACCGCTTTCCGTTGTCCCGGCGATGCCTGGCTTCGGTCGATTATTAAGGAATGTGGAGTACCGTTATATTCATCGAGTGTTAATCGTTCTGGCAGTCCGTTGCTTACTCATGTAACTGATATGGAAAAAGAATTCGGTAATGAAGTTGCGCTTATCGTTGATGGTGGTGAAACACCTGAAAATGCCTTGCCATCAACCATTGTTTCTGTAACAGAAGGCTCTGTCCAGGTTATCCGTCAGGGTGCCATCACAGTTTCCATGTAAGACATGCCGAGTGCAGTTTAGGATCCTTAAGCTTGCAGAAGGGTCCTAAACTGTAGAGGTGAAAAATCGTCAAAAAAAAAAAAATTTTCAAAACTTTTTATTGACAGGAAAAGGTAAGTTGGTATATAGTCTCATTCACCGACGCAGTAATGCAGCGGTGAGCTAGAAAAGAGTTGCAAAGCCTTGAAAAGCTTAGCAGATTTTGCAAACCTGAAAAGGTGAGCGAAAAAAAAACTTGAAAAAAGTTTTGAAAAGCTCTTGACCAAATGATGAAAGATATGATAACTTCTTCATCACGCGCCACTGAGAGAAACGGTGGCAAGCGAAAGTTCTTTAACAAATAAACAGGGAAGGAAAGAAACGATAGTCAGATACGGAAGTATCTGATGTAACGTGCA
>JAZLJW010000236.1:0-1936 GCA_045597345.1 Treponemataceae bacterium | reverse complement strand
CAATCAGTTTGGCAAGGGGAATGGTCCGGCTTTTTTCTATTGCTGCCAGAACTTTTTTTGCACCCAGAGATTCCTTGCTTGAAGCGATGCTTTCTTCTTCCAGAAAGAAGGGCGTCAAAGTATCTTCTGTCAGCCGGTAGATATCAGAAATAGAAGTAAGAAGTCCTGCCTTGAACAGGTTATTAATCAGGGTTGTACCAAAGTCACGGATATCAATGACGCCGATATATTTTTCCAGCTGATGCAGTACCCGTTTGCTGCAGGCCTTGTTGGGGCAGAAGAGCCGGGTACCGTCATTCTGCAATGTAGCCCCACAGGTACTGCAGGTATG
This sequence comes from Treponemataceae bacterium, assembly GCA_045597345.1. Taxonomy (GTDB): domain Bacteria; phylum Spirochaetota; class Spirochaetia; order Treponematales; family Treponemataceae; genus Treponema_I. The sequence continues at coordinate 1,605 of JAZLJW010000236.1, read as the reverse complement.
AGGAATGTCTACCGGCTTCAGCTCTGCGCCACCGGCAGCATCTTCAGCGAACAGCGGCAGATCGGCAACATCCTTGTTTTCAGATTCAGTTTCGCCGGGATTTTTCACCACGTACTCAATTTTCGGGATGATTTCCCCCCGTTTGGTAACCACCACGTGGCTGCCAATCATAAGGCCTAAGTCTCGGATGGTATTAGGGTTACTGAGGCTTGCCCGGCTTACTTTGGTACCGGCCAGCTCCACTGTGTCAAATTCTGCAACCGGCGTATAGGTTGCGCCGTTTTCATTCCAGACCACCCGGCGGACAACGGAAACCGCTTCTTCCAGGCTGAACTTAAAGGCAATCTGCTTATCAGGGCGAGTCCGGCTTGCGTCTTCCATATCGATGGGCCGGTTCTTGATGACAAGACCATCAATGTCAAAAGGCAGATCCTTACGGATTTCCATAACTTCTGCCCGGTATTCAATAACTGCATCGGCACTGGTACATACCTGCACGGGAACCGTAGAAAAACCGGCGTCTGTAAGCCATGTCATTTTCTGCACTTCATCGATAAACGGAGAAGGCACAGTGTTTTCTTCTGTGGGGAAATAGGCATCGTAACAGATAACTTCCAGGTACTCGCTACCGGTGCCGTCTTTCCGCTTCATGAGTCCGTTGGCGGCGTTTCGGCAGTTGGCTTTATCGGCAAAGTGAGTGTCGTGTACCTGATGGCTCATGATAACTTCGCCACGAACACCACCGGTAAGGGGCTGCGGCAAATCCCGCACCAGTCCTTTCATTTTCAGGGCATTCCGGGTAATGTCATCCCCTATTTCACCATCGCCACGGGTAACAGCACGCACAAAGCGACCTTCTTCGTACTGCAGTTCAAGGCTGGCACCATCCAGTTTGTATTCAACCAGATATTCCTTGTAGGGATGTTTTGTTGCCCAGGCCAGAAACTGTTCCGGGTTGGCGGCTTTTTCCTGACTGCCCATGGGGATGCGGTGCCGGGCTTTTTCAAAGTTTCCGCCACTGGCAGTCAGATCAGATCCGACCTTCTTAAAGATATCGTTTTCCGGATCAAGGGATTTCAGTTGATCCCACAGAGCATCAAACTCTGCATCACTTATTTCACCTTCTCCCTGATAATAGGCGTCTGAGTAGTGTTTTATCAGTTTCTCAAGTTCACTGATGCGTTCTGAGTGAGCCATAAATTTCTATTCCCTGATGAAAGAAGTAATGACCGTACCGTCATCAGCAATGACATCAAAACGGTCGCCATACAGATAGTATTCTTCCTGCGGCTGGTCTGCTGCCGGCACTGCTACCCATTCGCCGGCTTCATTTCTGGTGTGGGTAGTCGTAAGAATCAGTTTTCCGTCTTTAGACAGCTTACCCTTCCAGGTACCTTTTGCCGTAGGAGCCAGTTCTTCCAGCACGAATTCACCGATTTTCGTCGTTTTCTGGGTCAGAAAGGTTTTCGTATCCTGATCAAATTCAATACCCATTCCCACCGAATAGGTAAAACCAGGCATTTCATAATCAGCTACCGCAACAAAAGTAATAATTCCTTTTTCCCGCGAGCAGGAAGCAAAAAGACACAAAAAAAGGCCTGCAAC
>JAZLJW010000235.1:0-1572 GCA_045597345.1 Treponemataceae bacterium | reverse complement strand
GTAAGTGATTTAGCAGGAACTGGAGACATGATTGCAGGACCTGATGCATGGTATAACCTAAGACTTACGGAAGTCCTGCTGAACTCCGGTGGATATATCAACTATGAACCGCTGACTCTCTACCCAACCGGGCAAACAATCGTCTGGGGTCCTCTCTTCACTTACATCTCTGCATTCTTTGCAATACTTGCTGGTGCAGCATCACGTGTGGCAATCATCGATGCAGTATCATGGCTCCCTGTTGTACTTGCTGTTCTGATGATTCCGGTTATGTTTTACCACGGAAAAAAACTGGGAGACTGGAAGACAGGAGTTATTGCCGCATTATTCATTGCAGTCATCGGAGGTCAGTTCTTTTCACGTTCACTCTACGGGCACTTTGACCATCACATTGCAGAAACATTATTTTCAACACTTTTCTGCATGTGTTATTGCATGGCATTAGTTCATACCCGTGATATGAATATTGAGTGGAAGAAATTTTCAACACTGAAAATCCCGTTGTTGTTTGGTATTTTTGCCGGAATCACTTACCTCTTAGGTTTACTGACAATGACGACCATAATTATCTTTGGTCTCTTTGCCGCTGTATTCACGCTTATTCAGTTTATCATCGATTATAAATCAGGTCATTCAACAAACTATCTGATTGTCCTAAATACACTGACCTTCGCTATTGCCGCAATAGGTCTTCTGATTTATGGAGTCAGGGATGGATTCGCGCTGACCGATTACTCTCTTGGTCTTTTCCTCTTGCAGATTCTGGTAATTATTGGTACATTTGTTCTTTATGGACTGGCAAAACTGAATGACAAACTGAAAAAACCCTGGTACTTCTACCTGATTGAACTTGCTGCTGCAATAATTATATTATGTGTTGTTCTCGCAGTGGCATTACCTGATGTATTCAATATGATTGTCAGAAATATCGTAGATCAATTCTCTGTAAGCAGCGGCGGGGGAGAAACAATCCAGGAAATGCAGCACTGGTCTTTGGATAGTGCTATAAATTCCTTTGGCTGGAGTCTTCTGTTAGCCGTAGGCGGTGCTGTTGTTCTTTTAATAGACCTCATCAAAAGAAAAAGTCCGGCAGCCCTTTTTGTCCTCATCTGGACATTAGGTGTTTTCATTCTTACCTTCGGTCACATCCGCTGGGAATACTACTTCGCAGCAAACATCGCCCTCTTAGCAGCTGTCTTTGTCTCATGGGCAATCACCTTTGCAGCAGCAGATGTCAAAAAACTTGCGGCTCTGATTAAATCCAAGAGGGGTGCAAAGAAAGAAATTGAAGACGAACCTGCGAAGAAAAAAGGAAAGAACACAAAACGTACCCCTGCACGTAAAGCGGCAGCTGCAAAACCGAACGCACTAAAACTCATCGTACTCGCAGTGATTGTATTAATCGGATGCGTATTTGTCGGATGTGCCGCGGCAGACGCGGTTTATTTATCCTCAGTTTATGGAAAAGGCGGAGGCACAGCACCGTACTGGATTGATGCATGTGAATGGCTTGAAGAAAATACACCCGAAACCGGTGTTGACTACTATACCATCTATGATAAAAACACATTC
>JAZLJW010000234.1:0-28759 GCA_045597345.1 Treponemataceae bacterium | reverse complement strand
GAGACCCTGAAACTAGTTCAGGGTGACTATAAGCAACACTTTTTACGGACATAGCCATATCAAAAAATATCCTTTTTTTTCAGATACTGCCATTGCTTTAAATAACTATGGTATACTCTCAGTATATGAAAAAATTTTCACTTTTTATTCCGGTATTTCTGTTACTTGTACTTTCTCCCACGTTACTTCATGGGCAGTCACAATTAACCGGTGAAAAGACGGTTACCGTTGGTTTTTACAATGATGATTCAACTTTTTTCAATTATGATCATAGTGGTGAACGCACCGGATATGGATACGATTATCTTCAGAAAATTTGCAGTTATACCGGATGGAAACTGCAATACATTGATGGAACCTGGGCTCAGCTGTATAAACTCTTTCTGAAAGGCGAAATTGACCTGATGCCCGATATCAGTATTATCCCGGAACGGGAAGGTAAAATGCTGTTTCCTATCCAACCTATGGGTAATGAAGAATACTGGATATATACATTAGGACAAAATGGCAGTTCTATTGCCCAGAATCCAAAAAATCTTCAAGGTTCACGAATTGCGGTGGAAGCTGGCAGTTCCCAGAGAAATCTGTTTGAAGAATGGCTGGCAATTTTCGGCATAACCTGTGACATCATCGATTACGACACACAGACAGCAATAATCAACGACTTGTATAGTGGCATTATTGACGGATATCTTTCCGTAAATACTCTGACCAATAAAAATCTGTATCCCGTGTTGGAAATAGGACGTGACGATTACTATCTTGCAGTAAATAAATCACGGCCTGATCTGCTTGAAGAGCTTAATGAAGCCCAGCAGATTCTGTATGAAACAAATCCAATGTTCAAAGAAACGTTGTACAAAAAATATATCAGCGATACCCGTTGGCGCATCAGCTTGAATACTGATGAAAACAAATGGCTGGAAGAAAAGGATTTCATTACCATTGGTGTTGCAAAAGAAAACATGCCGTTTTCTGATGTAGATTCCTCTGGTAATATCAGAGGTGTAATAACACAGCTGGCAGAATATCTTGAATCTTTCACTGGAATTCCTGTTATGCTGAAAGCCTACTCAAATCATGCTGAAATGGAAGAAGCATTAATGACCGCTGAAATTGATGCTTCGTTCCCAAACTACAGCAGTTTTCATGACAGTGAGCTGAATGGTCTTTCAGAATCAGATTCTGTTTACTCAGACCGCATGCTCATCATTTATGCCGGCCAGTTTGATGAACACATTTTTGATTCCATTGTCATAAGGAAAGATTCCTTTTCACAGGAACAGCTGGTAAAAAAATACTTTCCGGATTCAAAGATTGCTACATACAAAAACAGGAATGACTATTTTGATGCATTGATAAATGGAACTGCAACATGTTCAATCGGCTGCGGAAGTATTCTTCAGTATTTTATAAATACCAATAAAAAATACAGCCAGTTGAAAACAGTGTATTCAAATATTGAAGAAGACATTGTCTTTAAGACAAGACGTTCTGACACCAGTCTTGGCTTGATTTTGAATAAAGCAATTGCAGCATTACCTCCAAATAGCGTCAATTCATTCATATATTCAGCTATGAATGTGCCGGTTGAATATTCATTATTGAATTTCATCCGTCATAACCTGGTACTGTCGCTGATTTTTATAGTGATTATGATTGCAATAATGGTGCTTGCTTTCTTGTGGATTTTCCGCCGGGAACAGATTCATAATCAACAACTTGAAAAAGCACTTGCTGATACTGCTGCTGCCAATAAAGCAAAATCAGAGTTTCTTTCCAACATGTCTCATGATATACGTACCCCGATGAATGCAATAATGGGTATGACGCAGATTGCCATTAAAAACCGTAATGACCAGGTAAAGATTGACGATTGTCTTGCAAAGATAGAAATAGCCTCAGGTCACTTGCTTTCCCTTATCAATGATGTGCTGGATATGAGCAAACTTGAGTCAAGTTCTATTGAAATACCGGAAGAAACGGTGGATATACATCAGCTTCTGGAAGAGTGTTATATTATGCTTGATGCGCAGGCGAAGGCTGCAAATGTCACACTGATCCGACATCTTGAGATGAAACCAACGTACCGGTATCTGCTTTCGAGCAATCTTCACTTAAAACAGATATTAATCAATCTGGGATCCAATGGAATTAAATATAACAAGGAAGGCGGTATTCTTGAGTTTCTTTTATATCAGAATCTGATTTCAGATGATATCGTAGAATATACCTTTGTTTTTAAAGACACAGGAATCGGTATGAGTCCTGAATTCCTGACAAAGCTTTGGGAACCCTTTGCGCAGGAGTCGTCTGGCAGCAGATCTATCTATAAGGGTACCGGACTTGGTCTTTCGATTGTAAAAAGTATGACTGAAAAAATGGGTGGAAAAATTTCAGTTGAAAGTGTGAAGGACGAAGGTAGCGTCTTCAGGGTTTCATTTCCATTCAAAATTGACCATATGCATGTTGCAGATGAAAGCGTCAGTGCATTGGAATGTGATTATGATTTGAGTAACCTGAAAGTTCTGCTTGTTGAAGATAATCCATTAAATATGGAAATTGCAAAGTATATGCTTGAAGATGAAGGTATGATTGTTTCTACTGCCGAGAATGGATTACAGGCATTGGAAATGGTAGCTGGCAATCCTGTTGGTACTTTCGATCTTGTTTTTATGGATGTCATGATGCCGGTAATGGGTGGATATGAAGCAACCAGACAGATCAGGGCTATTAAAGATGGCAAAAAATCTGAGATACCTATTATTGCTATGACTGCAAATGCTTTTACCGATGATATCAGAAAGTGTTTACAGTCAGGTATGAATGCCCATATATCCAAACCGATAGAAATAGGAATCATTAAAAAAACGCTTTCAAATGTGTTGCAAAAAAGGTAACCAGTGGTTAAAAACACGTATATAGCCATTGACCTGAAATCTTTCTATGCCTCAGTTGAATGCCGTGAGCGAAACCTTAATCCGCTTACGGCTAAGCTCGTTGTAGCCGATGCCAGCAGGTCCAGCAAAACCATCTGCCTTGCTGTAACACCTGCATTAAAGGCCTACGGGCTTTCCGGACGCAGCCGTCTTTTTGAAGTAGAAGCAAAAGCGCGGGAAATAAAACGCCGTACCGGTAAAGATCTGGAATACATAACTGCTGTTCCACGCATGGCGCTGTACATTGACTATTCGTCCCGCATATACAACATTTACCTTAAATACTTCGCTCCCGAAGACATTCACGTCTATTCCATTGATGAAGTCTTTATCGACGCTACTTCATACTTGAAACTGTATAATACCACCGCCCATGACCTTGCCATGAAAGTCATCAAGAACATTCTGCAGGAAACCGGTATTACCGCTACAGCAGGCATCGCACCGAATCTCTATCTGTGCAAGATTGCCATGGATATAGTGGCAAAACATATTCCGGAAGATAAAGATGGTGTACGTATTGCAGAACTTGATGAGATGACCTACCGGAAAAACTTGTGGGAACATAAACCGATTACTGATTTCTGGCGGATAGGAAAGGGGACTGCAGCCCGGCTGGAAAAGAAATATCTTTTTACCATGGGTGATATAGCACGGAAATCATTAACAGATGCAGAGTCTTTATACAAGGAATTCGGGATTGATGCAGAAATACTCATAGACCATGCCTGGGGATATGAGCCGGTTACCATGAAAGACATCAAGAATTACCATTCTGAAGCAAAAAGTATCGGTTCCGGACAGGTATTACATCATCCCTATACCTTTGAAAAAGGCCGGCTTATTGTAAAAGAAATGGCAGAACTTTTAGCTCTGGATCTTTTTGATAAACAGCTGGTAACGTCTTCTGTAACGTTAATGGTTGGTTACGATATTGAGAGTGCAGCAGAAGGTTACTATGGAGGGGAATTGGTTACGGATTTTTACGGTAGAGCCGTACCAAAGCCCGCTAACGGATCAATTAGTGTAGGGGATAGTACTAACTCATCCAGAGCGATTGTTGAGGGCTTTATGGCCTTATATGAAAGAATAGTAAATCCTTCGCTTCTGGTCCGCCGTATTAACATAACTGCCAATAATGTTCTTCCCGTGTCTGAGCGGCAACTTGGGTTATTTGACGAACAGTCTGGTTCTGAAAAAGAAGACAGCCTGCAGAAGACCCGTCTTGCTCTGATGAAAAAATATGGAAAGAATGCACTGCTTAAAGGTATGAATCTGGAAGAAGGGGCCACCACCATAGACCGTAACGCACAGATAGGAGGCCATAAAGCATGAGTACATACGACGATATCATTACAACTGAATGGCCTCAAGAATCATTGCGGCCAAAAATGCCTTTAAACCAGCGGGCTAAAATATTCCTGCCGTTTTCTGCATTAACCGGATACGATAAAGCACTTCAGGAAACGCTCAATACAGAAGTAGCTGAAATGGAAGTGAAGACTGGCAGTATTGTGTTTTATGAAGAGGAATAGTTACATTCTGCAACATTTTTTACTAACATAGCCATAAAATAAAAAAAACTTGCATCTCTGCAAGTTTCAAGAGCGGATGAAGGGAATCGAACCCTCGTCTCCAGCTTGGAAGGCTGGGGTAATAAGCCATTATACGACATCCGCAAGGCGTCAACTGCTTTCTCTCAGTTGACTATTAGATAATAACAAAAAAGCACTAAGCAGGTCAACTACTTAGTGCTTTTTTATTTACGGTTTATATACCGATTTTAGTCTTTCAGCCAGGCAGTTTCTGGAGGAGTTTTCTTAACGAAAGGTCTCTTCAGAGCCTGTTTTGCACCGTTTGGCAGGATGTACTTCAGTTTATCCTCAGCACGTCTCATGTCAGAACAGTTTGGATTATCTCTGGTCAGTTTGATTGCATCAAACTCACATCTGGTAGTACACAGACCACAACCAACACATTTGTTAGGGTCTACAATAGAAGCACCACAACCCAGACAGCGTTTTGTTTCTGCCTTAACCTGTTCTTCGGTAAAGGTCAGTTTGGTGTCACGGAATGTCAGTTTTCCGTCTGTTGCCTGAGCATATTTTGCAGTCTGACGACCGGTGTTGTCGTAGTTCTGTACCAGAATGTCTTCCTTATCCAGTTCGATGAAGTAGTTGGGATCACGACCAATGGTCAGTGATGAGTGAGGCTGTACGAATCTGTGGATAGAGATGGCACCTTCTTTACCGCAGGCAATAGCGTCAATGGCAAAGCGTGGACCGTAGAACATATCACCGCCCACAAAGATATCAGGAACGGTAGTCTGGAAGGTAACTTTATCTGCTACAGGAGCCGGACCTTTGAATTCAACGGCTTCACCTTCAAGCAGGTTGCCCCATACGGTAGCCTGACCTACAGAAAGGATGACATTTGAACAGTTAATGGTCATGGTTTCGTTTTCATCGTATTTAGGATCAAAACGGCCATCGGCATTCTTAACCTGAGTACATTTCTTGAATACGATACCGGTAACTTTTCCGTTTTCAGTAAGGATTTCTTTTGGTCCCCAACCGCCGGCAAATTCGATACCTTCTGATTCTGCCAGTTCAATTTCTTCCGGCAGGGCAGGCATGATGTCGCGGGTTTCAAGAGAAACCTGAGAAACTTTGGTAGAACCGCAACGGATAGCAGTACGGGAAACGTCAATTGCTACGTTACCACCACCGATTACAACGGTATCACCGGTAAGTTTGTATGATTCATCGTCGATTACAGCGTGGAGCAGGTCAACACCTTTCAGTACGCCTTCAGCATCTTCACCAGGAACGTTTACACCACGACCACCCTGACAGCCGATAGCAATGTAGAATGCTTTGTAGCCTTCTTCGCGCAGCTGTTTAATGGTTATGTCCTTACCAACTTCTACACCAAGACGGATATCTACACCCATTTTGCGAAGAATATCTACTTCAGCTTCGATGACATCTTTTTCCATAACGAAAGATGGAATACCGTAGGTTACCATACCACCTGGTTTCTTGTTCTTTTCAAACAGAGTGGGGCGGTAGCCTTTTTCTGCCAGGTAGTAAGCACAGGAAATACCTGCAGGGCCAGCACCGATAATAGCGATTTTTTCTTCAAATTCGCCCTGAACCTTTGGAATTACTTTTGGAGCAACATATGGAGCATTGCTCTTCATATCCTGCATAGCGATGAACTTCTTGACTTCATCGATAGCCAGAGCTTCGTCGATAGTTCCGCGGGTACAGGCAGCTTCACAACGTCTGTTACATACGTGACCACAAACAGCTGGCAGTGGGTTGTATTTTTTAATCAGAGCCAGAGCTTCGGTGTATCTTCCCTGAGAAGCCATCTTCAGGTAACCCTGTACTGGAATATGGGCAGGACATGCTGTTTTACAAGGAGCAGTACCGGTTTTATGGGTATTCAGACGGTTAATGTCGCGGTAATCTTCAGTCCACATTTCACGTGACCATTTCTGTTCAGTAGGCAGTGGCATTTTTGGATATACAACTTCTGATCCGTCTTTTTTGCACAGTTTCTGACCAAGAGTAGCAGCACCGGCCGGACAAACTTCAACACAGCGTCCACAGGCAACACACTTGTCTTTACTTACATGAGCAACATAAGGAGACCGTGACATATTCGGAGTATTGAACAGCTGTGAAGTACGCAGGGCATAACATACGTTTACGTTACAGTTACAGATTGCGAAAATCTTGTCTTCACCGTCAATGTTGGTAGTCTGGTGAACAAATCCGTTTTCTTCACCTTTTTTCAGGATTTCCAGTGCTTCTTCACGGGTGATGTAGCGACCGCTTTTGTTGGTTTCAACAACATAGTCGGCCATGTCACCCATGGCAATACACCAGCCTTCCGGATCATCGGCACAACCTTCATCAAAGGTCTTGCGTGAACGGCGGCATGAACAGGGAGAGGCTGCATATTTGCCATCATATTTATCAAGCCAGTGGGAAATGTGTTCCAGACTTTTACTGTTGTTTTCGTGAGAAATAGCTTTTTCAACAGGAATAACGTGCATACCAACACCGGCACCACCCATAGGTACCATGTCTGTCAGACCTTCCAGCGGAATACGGGTCATGCGTTCAAAGAAAGCACCAACTTCCGGATGTTTGGCGATAATGTCAGGGTTCATGTTGCTGAATTCACCGGATCCTGGAACATACATTGGCAGAACGTACTGTTTTACGTGTTTCTCGTTTTCGTGGTTATACTCGATGATACCGGTATAGGACATCTGATCCAGATGCTTCTGCAGTTCTTCTGCAGTGTATTCAGGACACAGTGCATGGATTTCTTCAAATGTTTTTGGCTGGCGTTTTTCCATCTTCAGGGCAATTTCGCACTGCTCATCGGTAACCAGATTGTAAATACCCCAGTATTCCGGGCTTTCTTTGGTGATTTTTTCTTTACCAAGCTTAACGGCAGCTCTATCGGTAATAACTTTTGCAAGTTTTGCCAGTGGTTCGCGGAATGGCGCATCCATGTCAACAGTAGGAGGGATTACTCCTGCACGAGAATCCACTCTGTTGCGGTTCGGGTCCAGAGAATAGGGAGTCATCAGTTCTTTCTCTGTATAGTATGTCTTCATATTTCACTCCTCTAAAACATGAATCAAGATATTTATATCGATAAAAGAATAGCATGAAATCGGGGAGTGCGATATAATTATCGGAGATATAAATAGCAATATCGGAGATTTGATATGGATATTTCGTATCAATATTATTCAGTTTTAAAGCGTTTTTTCACCTATTTCCGTATACCATTATCTGTAGTAAATGCTCAGGGAGAAACGCTGTACTGCTTTCCGCAAACCGAAATGGGCTATATTGTTCCCAAAAACATCATTCATGAAGAATTAGACCGGTATGAAGAACATTACCTGGATTTATATACGCCCCTCATGCGGAATACGCCTTATAATTCCATGATTGCCATTCTGGGACTGCCGGATGCCAACTATCTTTTTGTGGGGCCCTGTTTTTCCCTGCCATTTTCAGCAGACAAAGCCAATCAGATTATCAGTGATATCTATCCAATACCGGAACTGATGAAACTGCAGCTGATTACCAGTAAACTGCCCATTGTTGATGAATATTATATTGCAGACGCGCTCTCTCTTCTGGTATTGACCGTTCATTACAAGGATCTGCCTGCCGAAGACATTATTCAGGCTAATCATCTTATCCATTTTGACCGGACCGTACTGCAGACCAATAATATGATTGAAAAGGAATATGGTACACTACTGCAGTTTGAGCTGCAGATTCAGTACTGTATAGAACATGGAAAGACAGAAAACCTGGAACGGGTATGGGAATCCTTTTCCGTATCGATAAAAGAAAACTTTCAGGAATACCTGTATACTGAACTGCATTTCATGATTCCCTTGATTTCCTCGGCCCGTCAGGCTGCCTTACGAAGCGGTGCCCCTCAGGAAGAAGTCCTTTCCATCTTTCACTCTGCCATTTCCCACATTTCTTCCCGAGGTTCCATGTCAGTCAATCTTCGTACTATTGAGCGGGCAACCTATGATATGTGTAATCTGGTGAAAAAGAACAAAACCATGCCGTTCCGAAGCGATGTCTGCCTGAAATGTGAACGGTATATAGATGAGCATCTGACAGATAAAATCACGGCAACGTTACTGGCAGAGTATTGTGGAGTTGACCGGAGTCTTATATTTGATATTTTCCGCAGAAACTACAACATCAGTTTGACTGAATATATTCAGCAGGAAAAAATGCGGCGTGCTAAAATGCTTCTAGCCCATTCCACGTATCCGGTATCAGAAATTGCTTCTATTCTGGGATACTGCAGCAGTTCCTACTTTTCAAAAGTATTCAGTAAGTATTGCGGATCTACACCGGCTGATTTCCGGAATTCAGAAAAATAGAGGTGGCGAGAAAGCGTTCAGGGCAAAAAAAAACTTGCATTGCTGCAAGTTTTAAGAGCGGATGAAGGGAATCGAACCCTCGTCTCCAGCTTGGAAGGCTGGGGTAATAAGCCATTATACGACATCCGCAAGTTGTCTTTGCTGTTGTTCAGCTGACTTTTGTATACTACCGGATTTGCGTGGGATTAGTCAACAGGTTTTATAAAAAAAAGTGGGGGCTGTCTCAACTGAACGTATTGGACTTCCCCCACAGCATATTACAGATTTTCACAAAGCCATTTCTTGAATGCTTCGTAATCGTTGTTCATTGGAATGGCGTGATCCGGCAGACTCATAACTTTTTCCAGACGATCCGGAATAGTTGGATTTACGCCAATTGCATTCTGTACAACTTCACCGAATTTTGCTGGATGTGCAGTTTCAAGAATAATACCAACCGATTTCTTGTTGGTAACATCATTTGCCCATTTCGGCAGGTTAGGAGTAAGACCTGGTTTTTCATAATCATTACCAAAACCAGACTGCAGATTCAGCATTGCACCTTTTCGTATATCATCCCATGCTTTCCAGCCACAGGCTCCGTGCGGGTCAATAATGTATCCGGTACCGGTGTAACAGTCCTTCATTGCCCTGGTAATACCGGCATCATCAAGCCAGTAAGAAGCGAAAAGTTCACGTACTTCATCAAGGGTGTACATGCCACGGATACGTTCATAGTTACTTGGAGCACCTACGTCCATGGCATTTGAAAGTGTTTTTACCGATGCACGCGGCTCATAGTTTCCGGTGGCAATCCAGTCTGGAATAGTACGGTTAGCATTGGTTGCAGCAACAAAACCGGTAATTGGAGCACCCATTTTCTGTGCAATAAGACCGGATGTCAGGTTACCGAAGTTACCTGACGGTACTACAACGATAATGCTGGGGTTTTCAATCTTGCTGTCATACGGAGCACGCTGTTTTACGGCAAGGGAAGAGTACATATAGTAAAAACTCTGTGGCAGAAGACGGGTAATGTTGATGGAGTTTGCAGAAGAAAGACGGAATTTTGACCGCAGTTCTTCGTCAACAAAAGCAGTTTTTACCAGTTTCTGGCAGTCATCAAAGGTACCTTTTACTTTAAGGGCGCGAACATTACCGGTAAAAGTAGAAAGCTGTTTTTCCTGCAGCGGGCTGATTTTTCCTTCAGGATACAGAATGGTAACATCAAGACCGGGAACGTTGTGGAATGCAGAACCTACGGCAGAGCCGGTATCGCCGGATGTTGCAACAAGAATATGCAGGGGATCTTTGTTTTCACGGTTAAAGTATGACATAACGCGGGCCATAAAGCGGGCGCCAAAGTCTTTGAATGCACAGGTTGGACCATGGAACAGTTCCAGGCAGTAACTGTATGGATCAAGAGGAACTATCTGACTGGTAAACGGATAACAGTCTGCAATAATTGCCTGAAGATCAGCATCAGGAATTTCACCGTCTACATACAGCTTAGCCATTTCAAAAGCTATGTTTCTGAAGCTCGGTGCGGCAGTCTGACTGAGAATATCATCAGAAAGCTTTGGATAACTGGTCGGAATATACAGTCCACCGGTTTTTGGGTTCATTCCGTTAAGAACAGCCTCTTTCAGTGAAACTTTTACAGTATTATCACGGGTATCGGTATAAATCATTGTGGTCCCCTTTTTTACAAATAGTAAAGTTATGCAGTAATTATACAGAAAACTGAATAAATATGCAATTATTCCAATGTATGACTTTATTTTCACTCGTCTTCTGTATGCAACGCTTTTCCCAGCTGGCCACAAGCTCCACCGATTTTCCGTCCACGCCGTGTCCTCTGAGTAACGGTAAGCCCAAGTTCTTCGAGCATATTAAGATAATTCCGGACTTCGTTACGGCTTGGTTCTTCGTAGGGCAGGCTGTTGACCGGGTTCCAGGGAATAATATTGATATGCACAGGCATATTCCCTACGAACTTTTTCATGGCAAGAGCACTTTCCCGGGTAGTATTTACGTTATGCAGAAGGGCTGCTTCAAGCGTACAGCGGTTACCGGTTTTTTCCATCCAGTAGCCGATGGCCTTGCTTAATTCCGGCAGCGGATTTGCTACGTTTACCGGCATTAGTTTTGTACGTAATTCCGGATCTGCCGCAGTTAATGACACAGCCAGACGTACATTCGGACCGTTATCAGCCATGTCATATATACCTTTTATGACACCACTGGTAGAAATAGTTATGCGACGGGTTGAAAGATTCCGGCCTTTTGGACTGGAGAGAATACTGATAGCCTTCCGGATGTTATCAAGATTGAGCATGGGTTCACCCATACCCATAAACACAATGTTCTGCAAAGTACCGCAGATATGTTCAAGATGCAGAAACTGCTCGATAATTTCACCTGCTGTAAGGTTTCGTGCAAATCCCAGTGTTCCGGTTTGACAAAAAGCGCACCCCATAGGGCATCCCACCTGACAGGACACACAGGCCGTTTTCCGACCTTCTGCATCAGTTAGAAGAACGGTTTCAATGCATCCGCCATCGTGGAGGGTAATCTGCAGTTTTACCGTACCATCAGGATCTTTTAAGGTTTGAGAGATTTCAGTAGTGTAAAGCGCATTTTTTGTACGCAGCTCAGCACGTAATTCTTTTGAAACATTGGTCATTTCATCAAAGTCTGTTACACCCTGATAAATCCATTTAAAAATCTGAGCGCCCCGAAAAGACCCGGGGCGTTCATTGACGAGTTCGTTGATTTCTTCCGGAGTTAATCCTATTAAAGAAGGTAATGATGCCATGGCACCATGGTACTGGTTAAACAGCCAATTTGTCCAGTAACTCAGTTACAGCCTGACTGCGGATACCCAGTCTCTGAAAACTTTGCAGGGTCTCAACGGCTTGATTTTTCCTGTTAGTCTTGATGTAACAGTCTGCAAGATCAATGTAAAGACGATAATTTTTCGGGTCAGACTGAATCAAACGGATTAAACTTGAAATAGCTTCATCGTATTTTCCTTCACCCTTACTGATAAGGGCAAGTCCCAATACAGCATACAAATCAAATTCAATATCCAGGGCTTTCTGATAATAGGTTTTAGCCAGTTCGTAGTCACCCATATTCCGATAGGCATCTCCCGCACGGGTAAGAATAACCTTATTTTTAGGATCCAGTTCAAGAATTCTGTTCCAATATTCAACAGAGCGGAATTGCTGGTTCATACCACGATAACAGTCGGCAAGACCAAACAGCGCATAGAAGTTATTTGGATCCATAGTAAGTGCACGTTCAAAATACGATACACCATTCTCAAACGTCTTTAATTTGCGGTGACAGTTTCCAATAGAGGTAAGAACACGGATATCAACAGCATTTTCGTTAATATCAAGCATTTTTGACCA
Source organism: Treponemataceae bacterium (assembly GCA_045597345.1). Lineage (GTDB taxonomy): Bacteria > Spirochaetota > Spirochaetia > Treponematales > Treponemataceae > Treponema_I. Next base: position 16,475 of record JAZLJW010000234.1, on the reverse strand, counting down.
GTAATATAGCGCATCACGGTACTCTTTGAAGTCGTAATGCAAGTGGCCAAGACCTATCAATGCATAGGCATTATTTTCGTCCATATCAAGAACACGCAGATACAGCTGCTTTGATTTCTTGAAATCACGAATTTTCCGGTATGCATCGGCAACGCGGGTAAGAACGGTAATATTGCGGTCATCGTGAATCAGGTACTGTTCCCAGATTTCAATGGCTTTATGATACTGATTAAGCGCTTTGTAACAATCAGCCAGTCCAAAAAGAGCATAATTATTACCGGGATGTGATGCCAGACACCGTGTGTAATATTCAATAGCATCATGGAAATGATTTCTTTTCCGTTCAGAATCACCCAAGCCTACTAAAGCATAATTGTTATTATCTTCAAGAGCCAGAATTTTGTTGAATGCATCTTCCGCTTCAAGGATACTGTTTTCTTTCAAAAACTGATATCCAGCTTTTGAAAGTTCTGAAATCTCAATGGCTTTAGGGTCAACTTCTTTTGTCTCTTCGGCTACTGGAGGATAATCCATTGAATCAGGCTCCATTGAATCTGACATTCTAGAAAATAAATCGTCCATACTCATTTCCTTACATTTTTTTTATAGACATCTTCTTTGAGAGAAGTCTGTTTCTGTATATTACAAAAGTGAAGAAATGATAGCGGCAAGTTTTTCAATCAGTACATCTGCCTGACGTTTATTGTGGGCAAGAATGTACAGCTTCAGTGCATCAAGCTGGTTTCCCTGCTCCATTGCAACATCAGCAAGACGGGTTAATCCGTCAGAATATCCTGTAGTAATAAAAAGTCTGCGTGCACCAAGATAATCACCCTGATTAAACAGCATGTTACCTTTACGGTTTAATGCAACTTTCTGACTGTCTGTTAAGGTTCCGACCGGTTGGTCAGTGGTTTTAATGAAGCCACCCTGAGATTTCATCTGGGCGGTTAATCGATCAAAATCCTTTTTTAACTCTACCTGCATCTTTTGCACCAAAACTTTTTTTTACTCACAAGAAGAACAACCTGTGAACTATCACATAATCAAATTATCAGTTGATAATTCACAGAAGTCAAATTACTTTCCGTAAAAATCTACGATAGACCGTCCGTAAATACGATGATCTTTTTTCTGCAGGTTTCCTATCTGATCTGACATATGTTTTTCACCGGGATAGTGGATGAGAACCTGGCCGCCTTCATTCAGCAGGTCATTATCTGAAACGGCCTGGATGAGTTGTTCATGAAACCGATAGGGGAAAGGAGGATCAAAGAAAATAATGTCAAATTTATCTTTGCACCGTTTGAGGAATAGTTCTACCGGCATGAAATGACATTCGATTTTCTTTCCCATAACTTCTTCTGTCATGGCAACATTTTCAAGAACGGTATGAATCTTTATTTTATCTTTTTCGCACAGAACAACCCGCTCTGCACCACGGCTCATGGCTTCAATAGCGATAGTACCAGAACCGGAAAACATATCAAGGAATGAACGCCCGTCAAGGTCTCCAAGAATGGCAAATACGCTTTCCCGCATTTTATCCATGGCTGGTCTGATTACACCATCCGGGCATTTTGTATTACGACCACGCAATTCACCACCGGTAATTCTCATAAATAAAGCGCTCCTTTAATAACGCCAATAATATACCAGTTTTACTTGCCATTTGTGTAGTACGTGAGTATATTAAGAATACGCATAAGACACGGGGGTGCACCGGTTTCGACGGGTATGATCGTGGTCTTAAGCTGCAGGTGAGGCTGCCAGTCCTCTGAACTGACAAACATATAATTGCCAACACTGACAATTCTTTCGACTACGCACTCGCTGCATAATCGCGGACTTCAGATTGCACCGCTCTGAGCGGTCTGAATGTCTGTTACTGACCAGAGCTTGCTTTGTATCGGATCCTGACGGTACAGGGGACTTTTTCAGGAATACGGAGGCGACGCTTGTGGTGCTGCTACCGTCTCCCGACAACCACCTCGCACTACTAAACCTGTAGATGCTTCTGGTCCGCTTACTCGGACGGGGGTTCAATTCCCCCCATCTCCAATCATGTAACATGATTACCCCGCAAGAAACGCTCTGTATCCACGGATGCAGGGCGTCTTTTTATTGTTATGTACTTTGTTTTAACCAGGAAAAGGAGCATGTTAATGCAAAAAGTGATTTTCATAGGCTGTCCGGGAAGCGGGAAAAGCACTTTTGCCGGATCCCTGGCGGCGTACACAGGCCTGTCGATTTACCATCTGGACATGATGAACTGGAATGCTGACAGAACAATTGTTGAAAAAGAAGTATTCATGAGCCGGCTGCAGGATGCCATTTCACAGGATTCCTGGATCATCGACGGTAATTACAATGGCACCATGGAAATGCGCGTACAGGCCTGTGATACAGTCTTCTTGCTGGATTATCCCCTGGAAGTGTGCCTTTCCGGCATTCAGGAGCGGAAGGGAAAACCGCGTTCAGATATGCCCTGGATAGAGCCAGCAGATGAAGATGACGAAGAATTCATAACTTTTATCAAGGATTTCAGGGAAAAGAGCAGGCCAAGGATTATTGAACTGCTGAAAAAATATGACCGGGAAGTTAATCATTTTACCTCCCGTGCCGATGCAGACGCCTTTCTCCAGAAGTTACAGTGATTCCAGTTCCTTAAGCCACAGGGCGCTGCTGGCATCGCTGGGCATACGCCAGTCGCCGCGGGGGCTCAGGCTGACAGTTCCCACTTTGGCACCATCAGGCAGACAGCTGCGCTTGAACTGCTGGTTGAAGAACCGGCGGTAGAAGGTCTTGAGCCACTTAAGGATGGTTGCGTCATCAAATCTGCCGGAAAAAGCCTGCTGAGCCAGATGATAAATCTTAACAGGTGTAAAGCCCCAGCGCATGACGTAATACAGGAAAAAATCGTGCAGGTCATAGGGGCCAACCAGATCTTCCGTCTTCTGGCTGATTTTGCCGTTTTCCGGCGGCAACAGTTCCGGGCTTACCGGCGTATCAAGGATATCGCGAAGTACAACGGCAACCGTATGTCCGGCAGCAGTTTCATCGTACAGGTCGGCATAGTAGCTTACCAGATAGCGCACTAGAGTCTTTGGAATACTGGCGTTAACGCCGTACATGCTCATATGGTCGCCGTTATAGGTAGCCCAACCAAGAGCCAGTTCGCTCAAGTCGCCGGTACCGATGACCATGCCGCCAGACTGGTTGGCAAGATCCATGAGAATCTGGGTTCGTTCCCGTGCCTGAGAGTTTTCGTACGTTACGTCATGAATAGAAGGGTCATGGCCGATGTCTGCAAAATGCTGGGTTACCGCCTTGGCAATGCTGATTTCGCTTAAGGTACAGCCTGTTTCCTTTGCCAGGGTACAGGCATTGGTATACGTTCTGTCGGTAGTACCGAAACCGGGCATGGTAACGGCTGAAATTCCGGCGGTATCAAGTCCGCAGCGCTTAAAGGCATCCAAGGTTACCAGCAGGGCCAGCGTTGAATCCAGACCCCCGGAAAGGCCTATAACAGCCGATTTACAGTGGGTATGGCGAAGCCGTTTTGCAAGACCTTCTGCCTGCATGGCAATAATTTCAGCACAACGTTCTTTTCGGGTATTTGAATCGGATGGTACAAAGGGGCTTGCAGAAATATACCGTGCCAGGGGTTTTTCTTTGGTATACTGACGGGCCTTAACATTTACAGAAATAGTACCAAACTGAGAAGCTCTGCTGTCCTTGCAGTATGTGTTCATCTTACGCCGTTCATGGGTAAGCCGTTCAACATCAATATCCTGATAGATGAAACCGTCGGTAAAGCGGTTGCTTCTTGCAAGCAGGGAACCGTTTTCCAGAATCATGTTGTCTGCATCAAAAATCATGTCTGTTGTAGATTCACCGTTACCGGCATTGGCATACAGATAGGCACAGCAAAGACGTCCTGAATGACCCTGAAGCATGGTTCTGCGGTACTCAGCTTTTCCGATGACTTCATTACTTGCAGACTGATTCAGGATAATAGTCGCGCCGTTCAGGCAGGCCTGTACGCTGGGTGGCTGCGGTACCCAAACATCTTCACAGATTTCTGCTCCAATTTTAATGTCAGCATTTTCTACGTCAGCAAGAAGAAGACCAGGACCAAAAGGTATCAGTTCATCAAATCCTGGAAGAGGAATCATAAGGTTTTTCAATTCATCAGAATCAGCAAAAAACCGGGAGGCACCGGTAAAATGGCGAACTTCGTAAAATTCAGCGTAATTTGGTATATGAGTTTTTGGAATAAGTGCCAGAACTTCTCCATGCTGCAAAAAGGCAGCACAGTTAAACAGCATACCGTTGTAAGAGACAGGGAGTCCTGCAGCAAAAAGTACATCAGTTTCTGCGGTTTCTGCAGCAATACGACGGAGCGCAGTGCAGGCGCTGTTAAGTAAGGTATTCTGCAGGAAAAGATCACCACAGGTATAACCGGTAATACACAGCTCAGGAAGGACAAGAATTGCCACCTCTTCTGCAGCAGCGCGTTTTACCATGGCAATAATTTCATCAGCATTTGCATCACAGTCAGCAACTGTTACCTTGGGACTGGCACAGGCACAACGGACAAAACCACCGTACGTTAATGAACTCATAAAATACCTACCTTACTTAATTTCTGCGAAGGAGAAAATAACGGACAGTAAAAATTATACCGGCGGCTATTGCAAGTATTCCAGTGAAGGTCAGTACTCTGGAAACTGTATCTGACAGTAGATTTTTTCCACTAAGAATTCCAGAAGTTATTACCAGTAGTATGCCGAATACTCCAATAAAACTTGTCTTCCCGGAAGTTTTTATTTTTTGTTCCCTTTGCGGTTTTGTAAGCTCAACAGGCCCCAGAAAGAAATCAAGAATCATGTTGAGAAATCGTCTGAACGCTTTAGGATTTCTCAGTTTCTCAAGTTGTGCATACCCATCAAGCAGTTCGTCATCAGTAAAGGGAATCCGGACGTTGTTTTCTTCCAGTTCCATTTCCAGAAGTGAAACTTTGTCGCTGATATCCACTACGTTTACATCAATACGTTCCCACCCCAGTGCTTTAGCAGCTTCAAGCCGGCGTTCACCAGCAATAAGTTCATGACGGCTATTTACGGTTATAGGATTCAACAGACCGTATCTGCGAAGACTATCCTTTAATCCTGAAAGATCACCAACATCTTTTCTGATTCTACGACGGACTTTTATATCAGAAACTTTCATCAGCATACGGTTCTTCCTCCAGTTAAAATCAGTCCAACCACCAGTTTGTCAGTGGTAATGGGTTCTGCTGTTCCATACTATCTTCTGTACCGGTAGAATCGTCAGCTGATTCAGAATCATACTCACTGATAGTCATACCACGTTTTTTCAGAGCAACTTCAAGCTGTAAAGAGGTCAGGTCAACTTCCAGAGTTCCCAGATTCAGGTTAAATCCCTTAATACCTGAAGCAAGCCGTTCATCCTGCAGCAGTGCCGTACCCCGGTACCGTGCATTTTTTCTTTCCTGATGAACTTCACAGACAGTTGTTGGCTCAGTACCTTCCAGGAATGCAATCTGTTTTGTATGACCTGCAGCAACACAGTCATCTGTAGGAAGCAGGCCTGATTTTGTACAAACAGTTACTTCGATAATTCCCTGAGCGGGCTTATAGAATTCTTTATAGGGTAATCCCACATGAATGTCATGCATAAATTCACCCCAGGCAAGACCTGAAAGAGTTGCTCCAGTCATATTCCCTAACGTTGGACCTTTCTGGTCAAAACCGAACCAGAATACTGAAGTGTAGTAAGGAGAGAATCCCTGTGCCCAGGCATCAGTGGTGTTCTGTGTTGTACCAGTCTTTCCACCCATAGGCATAGTAAAGGTTTTACCGTTTTTGTCCTTGTATCTGAATTGAGCTCCCCATTTAGATCCACGGGCAAGAGTACCCACTTTGACCGTATTCTGGAGCAAGTCAGTCATAACATATGCAGTCTGAGGCGTTATAACCTGAATGTCATTACCTTTAGCCTGCTGTTCTTCGCGAATTTCTCTTTCCGGTTCGAGAATAACATTTCCATTACGATCCTGAACGGTACGTATAGCCATTGGGGTTACTTCTTTTCCTGCATTAGCAAAAATAGCAAAGGCCCTTGCCATCTGAATGGGCTGTACCGTACAAACACCAAGACCAACCGGATATACGGGAAGGAAACTACGCTGTTCCCGTTCATTATCAGGAATACCCAACAGTGCACAGGCACGGTCGATAGCAGCATCAAAACCAATAGAGTCAAGAATCTTCAATGACGGAATATTCTGAGAATTGGCCAGAGCTGACCAAAGCTGCATTGACCCCAGATACTCATTTTTAAAGTTTACCGGTATGTAAAGCGAACCATCGTTTTTATAGAATACGGTTGGCGTATCGTAGATGATGGTTGCACCGGTAAACTGTCTGCTGTCAATTGCTGCAGAGTAATACAGTGGTTTGAATCCGGAACCTGGCTGAAGTGTTGCCTGAGTTGCACGGATGTACTGATTGTCGTCATCAAATGTTGATCCACCGACAAGGGAAGTAATATATCCGGTACTGTTTTCCAGAGAAATCATTGTACCTTCTACAGCTGCAGTTTTATTTGACTCTTTATTTCTGGCCGTAACTTTGTTTACGTGTACCTTCAGGTTTTCCTGTCCGGTCACCAGAGCCATTACATCAAGAATGGGATTAAGCTGCTGGTTATATGTTTTTTTAATATTCGATTCACTCCGCTGTTCGCTGGTCTTCATGTTTGGAATGTTGAAAACCAGTGACAGAAGTTCAGTCATTGGAATATACGTTGTCGTTGCATCGTTGATACGGCCGGAATGAGAAGCATTGTAATTATCGTTTGCATACTGGATGTAATATTCCATGACACGGTCGGCACTTGCCTGATGATCAAGGTGAAGGGTTGTATTAACGGTGTATCCGTCGCGGTACACATTCATGGTACCGTACATCATGGTGTTCAGCTCCCGAAGAACATATTCACTGAACCATGGGGCCTTATCTTCACGAAGGTGATAAGCACTTGAACTGGTACGGGTGTAGTCAAAATTCGACCAAAACTCTTCAAAACTGTCATCAGCCTCTTCTTTTGACAGATACCCCAGTTCAATCATCTGCGCAAGTACGTTTTTCTGTCTGTCCTGAGCCCTGTTTGGATGCTCAAAAGGATTATAGTAAGAGGGATTTGACAGCTGAATTACGAGCAATGCAGCTTCTGCAGGTGTGATTGTTTCTGCACTATGTCCGAAGTAATATTTGGAGGCAGCATCAACACCGTTGGTTCCACCGCCAAGATATACCTGATTCAGGTACAGTTCAAGAATTTCCTGTTTGGAATACCGGCGTTCCATTTGAATGGCCCACCATAATTCGACAATTTTTCGTTTGACCGAAATATCAGACCGGTCACAGTATAGTGTACCTGCAATCTGCTGAGTCAGGGTAGAGCCACCACCTAAAGACCGGTGGGTCAGTTTACCGACAACAGCGCGGAAAATTGCCTTTAAGCTGAATCCACGATGTTGAAAAAAGTTCTGGTCTTCACGAGTGATGAGTGCATCTATCATGTGCTGCGGAAGTGAAGTAATAGCAATCATCTCCCGTTTTTCATCGGAAGCAAATTCAGTTATGAGTTCACCGTTTATATCCAGAAGTTTTGTAGGTAGAGCAGGAGTAAATTCGGTATAGTTTTCAGTATTTATAGTATTTACCGTACCGGCAATTAAGGCACCTAAACCGGCACCCAGAAGTATAGCGATTAAAAGAGAAAAACAGAGGAGAAAATGGGTACTCTTTTTAATTTTATCCATGGTATAAAAAGAGTAAAAAAAAGGCACGCAAAAGTCAACTCTTTTACGTGCCTTTGTTTTTTATACGTCTTTATGATTTGTATTCAATTGCTTTGGGAGCAGCAGTCTGATCATGTGATTCAAGCTGGAAGAACGTCATAGTATCAAGCAGCTGCTGTGCGTGGGTAGTTAACTGCTCAGCCATGGATGCCAGTTCTTCTGCAGCACTGGCATTCTGCTGAACAACAGTATCAAGGTTCGTAATAGCAGTAGTTATCTGTTGAGCACCGATGTCCTGTTCGCGGGATGCAGCAGCAATTTCATCAACAAGCTGCGCAGTCTGGCCGATGGCTGGTACAGTCTGATCTACCAGTCTTCCGGCGGTTTCACTTGTTACAACCGTATTACGGCTTAATTCGCTGATTTCACGGGCTGCAACTTTACTTCGTTCAGCAAGACGGCGAACTTCACTGGCAACAACCGCAAAACCTCTTCCTGCTTCTCCAGCCCGTGCAGCTTCAATTGCCGCATTGAGTGCCAGAAGATCAGTCTGTGTAGCAATATCTTCAATAACACTGATTTTTTCAACAATTGAGTTAACTGCTTCAAGGGTAGAAGCTACGGCTTTACCTGCTTCTTCACCATCAGCCTGTGTATTAGTTGCAATGGAGCCTGTTTTTGTTGCATTGTCAGCATTTTGTCTGATATTTGAGGCCATTTCCTCAACGGTAGATGAAATCTCTTCAGTAGATGCAGCCTGTTCTGAAGCACCCTCAGAAACAATCTGACTGGTTGCGGCTATCTGTTCCGAACTTGCTGTAATTTCTGCTGCGGAGTCTGAAATAACAGTAACGATCTCACTTATGTGAGACATCATATCTAACAGACCATTACGCATATCCTGCAGTTCACTGCCGTTCAAGCCAACGTTTTCCATCTGTTTCAGCAGTGTATCATCAAGATACAGCTTACCCTGAGAAATCTGGTCAATGACAACACCGATTAATCTGATAGCTTTTGAGAACCCATCAGAAAGAAGCCAGATTGCAAAAAGACCGACCATCAGCATGAAAATGCCTATCATACCAAGCTGCCGGATAAAGCCGTCTGTTTCCCGTTTTATTTCATTAATGACAATTTGTACTGAAATAGTCCAATCCGTAGCAGGAATCGGGGTAATAATCAGATAAGAATCAACATCTGAAATCTTTGTCCGGACCATTTTAGTTTCGACCGTTGGAACTTCGCCAACCTGAGAATCAAGGCCTTTTGCAGTATCTTTTGCCTCGATAATCATATTCATATGTCCAAGAACAGCATCAGTATCAGAAGCACCAATTATATATCCCTCATGAGACAATACCATTGGATTCATTCCATATATGCTGATGCTGCTGACTATGTGTGAGAAGTATAACGGATCAATGGAAAGCATAATTGCCCCGATTACTTCCCCAGACCGCCCATGAACAGGACCGGTAAAAACAATCTCATCAGCGCTGTCTGCCGGGTTGGTGAAAATATTTGATGTTGAGTTTTCACCACGAAGGGCAGCTTTATACCAATCTTCATTTTTCAAGCTGTATGACTGGCCGTTTGAATCAAAAACATTTCCATTCACATCACCAAGGGCAAAACGTGTTATATTCTGATCATTGGCGATAAGTCCCTGTAACTGACCTGCAATCTGAGACTGTACTGTCTTTGACTGTGATGAAATACCTGAACTGACGGCATCTTTAAGAACATAAAAAACATCACTGTCATAGTAGCTCAGTTTGCTCACCATGGAACGTACTTCAGATCCAACAATGCCAGCAGCCAGAGCAGTTTCTCCCTTGGCACCTTTCAAAGCTTCATCCATGATGATGTTCTTTGCTCTGGTCATTACCATGGTTTGCAAAACAGCAACTATAAGGAACATGGCAAAACCAAGAGAAATCATCATTGCACTTTTGATACTTACCGTCTTTAACTTTTTCAAGATATCCTCCTAAAAAAATGAGTACTCAAGGGACTCCACACATGCATTGTATCATTACGATGATGAAAGGTATTAATAAAAATCTACAAAATGTATACCTTAATTACTGTGATAAAAAAAAAGGCCGGCTATTGCAGCCAGCCATGCCATCAGGCAGTCAGGTGTACTATGGGTGGGAGGGGATTAGCCACCTGACATTTTTATTATCGACAGGAATAAGAAAAACTTTACTGTTTTTTTCATTACGTTCTGAAAACTTCAGTTCCCGGTTTAATCCTGTTCAAATATCGAAATATCAACAGAAAGGGAAATCGTGTAACTTTTTCCGCGGACAATGGTAACTGTTTTGGTAATTTCATAGTCTGAAAAACTATAGGAAATGACATGATCTCCCGGTTCAACAGGAATGGCCCTGTGACTTTCAACCGGAACACCGTCAAGTGAAATTTCAGCACCTTCTGGAGCCTGAATTGATATATCGGTGGTTACCGGCTGAAGTGAAATGAACAGTTCCGTCACCCCGGCTTTTTCAACACTGAAAGTTCTCATTTCATTGCGATACTGCTCAGAAATAATTGACACATGATGCAAACCTGAAGAAAGAATTACCGGTTCAGTTATGTCAGTAAGAATATCGTCAATATAACACAGAGGAACAGTAACTTCAGCCTGTTCCGGATAATTAAGCTCAAACGAGACCATACCGGTATCAGCCAAAACAGGAATAACTGAGACTTCAAAACGCGCTGTAAAGAAAGAATCAGGTACGCCTTTCATTGCAAGTTGGGTACGAAGAATAAGGTTATTGCTCTCTGGATTAAGAGAGACCGGTAAGGACGCTGCGTATGGTGAATTTTCAGAGAATTGATGGGATGTAAAGGGGATACGGAAGGTATAACTGAGTCGGGATGGCATTAAATCCTTAAACAGCAGAGTACCTTCATAATCGTATTGGTCTCCGCCAGATGATTTTGTTCCGTTCTCATACAGATAAAGGACAACAGAATCCCGGTAACTTGCAATTATTTTAGGTATCCGTATTTCAATCTCCAGACCTTTGATGAATTGATTTTCGTGAGGAAATATGATTTCCATGGAATCATTTATTCCCATCTGCGTTCGCCTCACGGATTGACTTCCAGTCTCAGAAACAACAGGTACAGTGACTTGATACGGTATCAATGAAGAGGTACGGAAAGGTTCTGCACACAATGAGGTCAGCAAGCTGCCGAAAAACAGGAATACGACAGCAGTTTTCTGATTGATGTTGTTCAGTTTTTCCTTGAAAAAAAAGCAATTCATATATCAGCTCAAAAAAAGTAATCTGGAAGCATCAAGCATTATTCAGCAAAAAAATCTTCCGGATTCAAAGGAACCCCGTTCTGGTGTACTTCAAAGTGGAGATGGGGTCCGGTAGTCAGACCAGTCAATCCCACAAATCCTATTACAGAGCCACTTGCTACAGTCATGTTTTCCTTCACGGTTGCTGACTGTAAATGTGCATACAAGCTCTGCAAGTTATTGTCATGAGTAAGTATAACATAGTTTCCGTAAATAGCATCATACCCACAGAAAGAAACTTTACCTGATAAACAGGCATATACAGGACTTCCTTCTGCAGCAGCCAGATCAATACCCTTATGAAACTTTTCTTTACCGGTAATAGGGCTGATTCTTTCCCCAAAAGCAGAGGTCAGGACTGACTGCTGCAAAGGTGATTTCAGCCGGGAATCAAGAAAATACAAACGCTCTGTTCCTGACAACCGTTCATTGGGCAGAAAGAAAAAAGATTCACCTGCACAGGAAATGAGTTCTGCCAGGGATCCTTCAAATCGGGTAAAAAGAAGTGTCTCAATGAAATTTGATGGCTGTGCTGCTATATATAGTCCTGCACAGGTTGGAAGAATGAGTATCTTTCCCTGTAATGAAGTATCTGCCGAGGGAATATGATTTATCAATGCTATAGTTTCGATAGGGAGGGAACAACGTGATGAGAGGGTAAACAGAGTTTCGTCATTCTGAACTTCATAGCAGTAAAACGCAGTCTGAAAGGGAAGACCAGCAGCCATGGCCTTGTAATTATTGCTTACATCATCCAGAAACTGCCTGAAAATTACATTTGCTTTTTTGGATTCCAGACTGTTTACTTTGGGATAATGAGTCGTTGACTGAGCAAACAACAGCCGCTGTACAAATAAGAGCAGAAAGATATTCAGTACATATTTTTTTCGGCTGTTATTCCGGTACATGCTTTCCCTTAATCAGAGCATTATATATACCGTATATAACGATTGCCATGATGATAAGTATGACTGCTGTAACTGTTTTTTCATTGAGTACAGATAAAAAGGCACAGCACAGACATGCCAGAAATACCAACCTGAATCCCCAAACGCATAAAGTATGAAGAACAAGTTTTTTCTTCTGCGACCGTGACTGGCACCGGTGTAAAGCTTTATCTGCCTTTCCTGCAACAGACACTACAATCAAAACAATAAAGAAAAGAACAGCGAAAACCGTGTAGAACCGTGGAATATTTGTTGCCAGATACCAGAGTGGCCAGACAAAGGCAAAGCAGAGAACGCCACCAACAGCAACCAGAAGAACAACAACAGCAATATTTTTAAGCAGTGACAGATAGCTGGAAAAAAACGCTTTTAACATGGTGAATAGTGTAGTAGGTTTTACGGCAAAAAAAAAGACCTTATGACTCATATCAAAAAGATACCAATCACAAGGTCTCTACATCAGGCATGAAATCTGATATTTCGTACCTGAGAGTAATTATGCTTCAGCAATTGCTTCAGCTGGACAAACGGCTGCACATGAACCGCAGCTTGCGCATGCAGATTCATCGATTTTGCGTTTTCCGTCAGCTTCGCTGATTGCTCCAACTGGACATTCACCTTCGCAAGCGCCACAGTTCAGACATGCATCAGAAATTTTGTAAGCCATGATAGTACCTCATAAAAAGTATTTTAGGTCAGTAACCGTACAAAGTACCGTTACTATAAATAAAAAAATATCATAATAACGCGTTTTGAGCAAGTTGATTTTTAATGGAGTGGACAGTAAACTGATGAACTGCCAACAGTTTGCTGCAGGATGTCTGTTGTCTCTTCATGCAATCACACCTGCCGCAGAAGATTATTAAGGGAGTATTATATGTCTTTAGCATCAATGATTGATCATACTATTCTGAAAGCAACTGCAACCACTGCCGACATTACAAAACTTTGTAATGAAGCAAAAGAATATGGATTTGCCAGCGTCTGTGTAAATACAGTCTGGGTAAAAAAAGCCGCTGAGTTACTTCGTGACTCCGATGTTGCAGTATGTACAGTTGTGGGATTTCCTCTCGGTGCAATGAGTCATGCTGCAAAAGCTGCCGAAACCGAAACCGCTGTTGCTGATGGCGCTGATGAAATACATATGGTAATTGATATCGCAGCTGTTATTGGAGGCAGATGGAATGATGTTTCAGATGATGTCTCAAAAGTTGTTTCTTCAGCAAAAAAAGGCAGCAAACCAGCATTGGTAAAAGTCATTCTTGAGAACTGTTACCTTACAAAGAAACAGATAGCAGAGGCTTGTAAAATCTGTGTTGCCTGTGGAGCAGAATATGTTAAAACTTCAACCGGTTTTGGTACTGGCGGGGCAACAGTTGAAGATGTTAAGCTGATGAAAGAAACTGTTGGCGATAAGGCCCTGGTAAAAGCAGCTGGCGGTATCCGTGATAAGGCAACAGCAGAAGCAATGGTAGCCGCAGGAGCAAGCCGTATCGGATGTTCAGCCGGTATTGCAATTGTCAGTTGAAATATTGCCATTAAAAGCTGAAATAGGGTAGATTTATACCATGTTTGACGTAAAAGATACTGACTTCTTTGAACTTGAAGAAGAAGATTTTGATACTGTTCTTGCCACTGACATTAAGTTCAATGGCAAGATAACCTTTGCAAAGCCTTTCATGATTAAAGGAAATGTCACCGGGTCTATTGCAGCAACCAGTGACCTTGTAGTTGATACAGGCAGTACCTGTGAAACAGATATTTCAGGACAGAGAATTCTCATTAAAGGTACCGTAAAGGGTAATATTACTGCCACAAGACTGGTATTTGTAGCTTCAACAGGATCGGTAACCGGTGATATAACGGCACCTCAAGTTGTTCTGGAACCAGGTAGTAAATATACCGGAAAGTGTACTATGACTGCAGTTGAAGCAGAAAATTAATGTACTGCTGAACTAGTATAAAAAATTATGTAATAATAACTTTGGAATTAAAGCCATGAATATGAAATTGATAAAACCTTTTACTTTTAAGATTACTGTTGCTCTTATAATTGCTCTTGTCAGTACAGCAGCTCTTTTTGCACAGACAGCAAAAGTTGATGCACTGGCTTTATATCGCGCTGGTAATTATGCAGCTGCAAGTGAAGCATGCAGACAGGAGATTGCAGAAAACCCGAAAAACCTTGACTCATACGTTGTACTGATCTGGAGTCTGCTATCTAACCGACAGTATGCAGATGCAGACATATGGGCAGATAAAGGACGGGCTGTTGCTAAATATGACCCACGTCTGGTTGAAGCTCAGGGAGAGGCTAAGTTTTATCTAGGACAGAATAGTGCAGCACTGGCTTTGTTTCAGGAATATATCTCTTTGGTAACAGCAAGTGGCAGTCGTCTTGGTGAAGTGTATTATTTCATGGGAGAGATTTATATCAGACAGACTAAATTCAACCATGCTGATATTGCTTTTTCCACAGCCATCACATTTGAGCCACAACGGGACTATTGGTGGACCCGTCTTGGATACGCAAAAGAAATGGCAGGTGATTATCAAGGGGCTGCTGTAGCCTATGAAAAGGCTTTAAAAATCAATCCACAGCGTACCGAAGCAAAAAATGGACAGACTCGCGTTACTGCACGTCTGCAATAGAGACATTAATGGCAACCATTCACTTTGAAACCCTTGGATGTAAGCTTAATCAGATAGAATCGGAATCAGCTGCACGATGCTTTGAAGAAGCCGGATTTTCCCTGGACATGAATCCAGTTTCCGCAACAACACATGAAGATGAATCAGTCATTCTCTGCGTTGTGAATACCTGCACCGTCACGACTAAAGCAGAACAGAAAGCCCGTCGCATAATACGGCTGCTTCAAACGGTATATCCAAATGCTGTCACGCTGGTTACCGGATGCTACGCAGAAGTAGAACCTGTGGAAATTTCAAAACTTTCTCCTGATATTATCGTTCTTCCAGGAACGGCTAAAGATACGCTGTCGGGAATACCGCAAAAAATGGCGTCTGCCGGATGTTCAGATAAAGCATCTGTAAAAAAGGTACTTTCAGAATACATCAGTTTTTCACCACTGAAGAACAGTTCATTTACTCTTGCAACAGATACTTTCTATCACCATTCCCGTTCATCAATCAAAATTCAGGATGGTTGTAATAATTCCTGCTCATACTGCAGAATCCATATCGCACGCGGAAAGGCAGTTTCACTTAATCCTGAAACGGTCCTCCAGAGGGTTTCTCTTTTGGAATCCAAAGGGCAGAAAGAAGTGGTACTTACCGGAGTTAACCTTACCCAATACAGAAGTGTATTGCAGGGAAGAACGATGGATTTTGCAGATTTACTCCAATACCTGATTGATAATACGAAATCCATTCATTTTAGAATTTCCAGTTTATATCCTGAGCGGGTAGATGATGCACTTTGTACAGTAATCACCAGTTCAAGAGTCAGGCCACATTTTCATTTAAGTGTTCAATCGGGTAGTAATACCGTATTGAAAAATATGCGCCGGGTATATAACCGTGAACAGGTTATTGAAGCATGTGAACGTCTTCGCGCGGTAAAACCCGGCTGCTTTATTGCCTGTGATATCATTACCGGTTTTCCCGGTGAAACTGACACCGACTGGAATGACACCATTACTCTTGCACAAAAGTGCAATTTCAGCTGGATACACGTATTTCCTTTTTCTCCACGCCCGGGAACACCTGCGTACTCCATGAAACCCCAGGTTCCAGCCCGGATTTCCCGACAGCGTGCCGCACAGTTAACTGAATTGGCCATTTCCCAGAAAACCAGGTATATCGAATCTTTTGTTGGTACTCCTTTAACGGGCATAGTAGAAAAACGGCATAGTAATGAAATCAGGGCAGTTACGGAAAATTTTATCCATGTTGCAGTAACAGACAATGTTGATACCATAGATCCAACATCTCTTGGCGGAAAAGAAATTACCCTTGAAATAACAGAAGTACTGACACAGACAGATTCTTCGGATGTTTCTTCGATAATTGAAGCTAAAGGGAAACTGGTGTAAAAAAGTGTAACAATCATGAAATAAAAAGTGTTTTTTCTAGGCATCAGTAAGACGATGCGCTATAGTGTCTGCTATATATAATTGGTGTACTGCCGCTTTCAGGAGGTAATATGAAACTAAAAAATGCACTATTTACTGCGATAACTGCAGTTCTCCTCATTCTGTCAGTTACTTCATGTCAGATGTTTACTACATCTCCCATAAAGTTTCTGGCTAAGGATTTATCAGAAGCTTTGGATAAAGCAAAAGCTACCGAAATTGTAGATTCACTTGATGATGCTACCAAGGAACAGAAAGCAGATTTGCTTGCTTCT
>JAZLJW010000233.1:0-26221 GCA_045597345.1 Treponemataceae bacterium | reverse complement strand
GAGTGAATTGATTGAATACTTGTCCTGGTACAATGAAAAAAGAATCAAGGTAAAATTAAAAGGACTGACCCCTATACAGTTTAGGAATCAGTCCTTAAAATCAGCCTAGTTAAAGTGTCCAATTTCTGGGGTGCACTTCATCAATTGGAAAATCCAGCCTTTTTTATATTATTCTGATACTTTCTTTTACCGGCAATTTTTCAGAACGGGAAGCAGCGCATCAAGTACCTGTTTATAGCCGTCTGCAAAAAAATGCATACCTTCTTTGGTGTATTCAGCCTTCTGGTTACCAGTTTCATCGGTAATGCCGGCGTTCAGGTCAAGATACCGTGCACCAAATTCATCAGCCAGTTCCTGTACTGCCACATTTGATGCACGGATTTTCCCGTTATTCCGCACTTTTAATACCTGTGACATCCAGGGATTTTTCTGTCCTACAATTTCATTAACAGGATAATAGGCCAGAAGGAACAGCTTTGCATCCGGGCAATGTTCTTTAATACCTGTAAGGATTGACCGGTACCGCTCTTTCAGTACTTCCGGAGTGCAGGCAGGTTCGTTCAGGTCATTAGTACCGATATTGATGAAAATATAGGCAGGATCCAGATCATACACGCAAGGGCCCATAACCGGTGCCATCTCTGCCGTAGTAAAACCACCCACACCGCGATTATAAATGGCCAGAGGAATACCAAGCCCCTGCATCATTTCGTTTATGGGGAACTGCTCCATCAGGCTGGAACCGGCAAACAGAATCTGTTTTTTCTGTACAAACCGGTTAAGCCGGCGGAACTGTTCAACTTTCTGGGCCTTTTCAGCCTGAGCCTGATTCTGATAAAAGGCTCCGATAACGGCCTGTTTTTCTTCTTCTGTCATTTGTTGTATTCTCCTTTACAGCTCTTAGTATTTTATCGCGCACGGGGAAACCAGACTTTCATCTGGGTTATGCCTCTATTTGCCCAGGAATAGTAGGGAATCATGGTTACGTCAGTTTCTGCCAGTTCCGGGTCTTCCAGGGTATACAGTGATTCTGACACCTGTTCCCGGTACCCGCGGACCACAAGATTACGCCCCTGCCCCTGTACCGCTGGCTTTCTCCCGGTAGAAAGACGCAGTGAAAGCACATCATCCTGATTGTCTACTCCTTCTGCACAGTATACCAGAGGACCGCGACATACTGCTACTTGAGCGGTTACGTCCGGTATCCGTGCTGAGGGATAGACGAAATACGGCTCATCATCAAGATGCAGCGTTATAACATCGCCTTCAAGCACCGGCACGTAGGCATATCCTTTTTTCAGGTCTGGCATCAGCTGTTCTTCTTTCTCATTACTGGTGCGTGTAATGCTCCAGGTCCTGCTCCAACCGGGAATACGGACTGCCAGGGTCCGATCCGGCCGGGATTTTTCCACCGTAAATTGAACGGTAAATCCATAGGGATATTCGGTCTTACATGACAGAACCATGCCGTTGGATAAGATTCCCGTACCTGCTGCATACAAATGGCAGAAGGCAGTTGTTTCGTTTGTGCCCCAGGCATATTTTCCCAACGAGGTTACAGTACGGGCAACATTTGGAGGACAGCAGGCGCAAGCATACCAGGTAGGCCGCTGGGGCAGATTATGCTTATGCGTTGGTGCAGTACCAGCTATACCGGGAACTACTTCCAGCGGATTAACGTAAAAGAACCGCTTGCCATCTGCCTGCATGCCGCCCAGAACCGTGTTGTAGAAGGCTTTTTCCATAACATCGCCATAGTCACGGTCAGGGTCAATTTCAAGCATACGCGATGCAAAAAGCATAAGCCCGATGGATGCACAGGTTTCGCAGTACGCGGTGTCAGGAGGCAGATCATAATCAGCTGAAAAAGCTTCTCCCAGCACTGTAGAACCTATACCGCCGGTTATGTACATCTGGCGTCTGGTAATGCTGTTCCACAGGGTCTTACAGGCTTCTAACAGGGTATCGTCACCGGTAGTCTGAGTAAGATGTGCCATAGCCGTATACAGGTATACAGCCCGCACTGCGTGTCCTACAGCGTCTTTCTGCTCCCGAACCGGCGCATGTGCCTGATTATACCCTGGATTTTTTCCATCAGAGCCCCAGACGGTCCAAGTCCGGCGTTGTACTTCTTTTTCAAAAAACTGGGGGTCAACACCGCGAACTTCAACAAAATGGTGTGCTAAATCAAAGCAATGCCGGTTGCCGGTAAGATCGTACATTTTCAGCAGCGCCAGTTCCACTTCAGGGTGGCCTGGATAGGCAGAAAATGCAAAATCATCGCCATGGAGAAAATGGCGGTACATGCATTCCATATTTCTGTTCATGACGTCCAGTAGTTTTTTCTTACCGGTAGCTTCATAATACGCACAGGCAGCTTCAATCAGGTGGCCGGAACAGTACAGTTCATGGCCTTCGCACAGGTTTGTCCACCGTTTATCCTGATCCTTGATGGTAAAATAGGTATTCAGATAACCATCTTTGTCCTGGGCAGCAGCAATGATATCAATCAGTTCATCAGCTTTTGCTTCAAGCTCCGGATCAGGAAATAACGTCAGCGCATAGGCCACCGCTTCAAGCCATTTTCCGGCATCACTATCCTGAAAAACCATGCCGTAAAACCCATCACCAGGATCGTGGCCGGCCAGAACGGCACCCGCATTCATAAAATTCCTGATTACATGGCTTTTTTCACCATTATCGCTGGCATCATCATTCAAAACATCGTACTGATACGGCAATACAACGTCTTTTATCAATTTCTGAAAATCTTTGATAAACCCGTCAGAAGGCATAAAATCTTTCTGCGAAATCTGTGACTGTATTCTCATGAACATTCCTTATTTTTGTAATCCGCCTGTCATCGGCACTTTTTTTCCTGTACGGTATTTTACCACAAAATCATTTCCTTTCAGCCAGTTTTTTTGGTATATTTACTGATATGGAGCGAACGTTCATCACCACCATGCCGGATCAGTTCGGCGCCTTTCTCAAAGCATGCAATGTTCTTTCAGAACTGGGATTGAACATTACACGAGTCAACTACAATAAAGCAGTAGACCTGCATACCCTGTTCATTACCGCAGAAGGTCACGCGGAACTTCTTGATACAGCTGAAGAGCGTCTTAAAGGAATCGGCTATATTCAGGATAAACAGAAAGAAAGTCAGATTTATCTGGTAGTGTTCACCCTCCACGATGTACCAGGCACCGTTTCAAAAGTGCTGGCCCTGATTGAACAGTACAAGTTCAATATTTCGTATATCAACAGTCAGCAGGACTATTCAGGCTACCAGCAGTTCAAAATGGGTATTTTTGCCGAAGACCCGGAATCTATGAACCGGTTTATGACAGAAGTCCGTTCCCTGTGTCCGGCAGAATTACTTCCGTATAACTCCAGTGAAAAGTACTTTGATAACACCATTTTCTATGAGTCATTCATCAACGGACTTGCCCAGATGCTCAGCATTGATGAAAAAGACCGGCAGGAACTGCTGGTAAATGCAAACTATGCCATGCAGGTTCTTGATGACCGCAATATGTCGCCGTTCCAGACCTTTGATGCTATTTACGGGTTTGCCCGCATTATTTCCCAGACCCACGGCGAAGGATTTAAGCCCCGTATCACTGAACATAAAATCGATGAAGACAACAGTATTCTGCTGGTTGAGCCTGACTGTGGTTCCAATATATCTGTCCTTAAAAGCCATGGAAAATACCTGTGCATCGATACCGGGTACGCCTGCTACAAAGATGAAATGCTCTCCCTTTTTGAAACTTTGATTCCCAACTTCAGAAGCCTTGAAAAAACAGCCGTCATAACCCACCCGGATCTTGACCATACAGGGCTCCTTCCCTGGTTTGACCACATTGTCTGTACCAAAAAAGCGGCAGAATGCTTTGTACTGGAACAGATGGGAGAACCATCTGCCCGGGAACAGAATGTGAATAACAAGCCCTATATCGGTATCTGTAAGGTACTGACAAAATATCAGGTGCCGGATGTCAGCAGGATTGAAATTCCGTGGGAAAAACAGAATGATGGCAGTCAGCTTCTGATGGATGTTGGTTCCTACGATTTCGGTGACTTTCATTTTACAGTATACGAAGGTGCCGGCGGACATGTGCCGGGAGAGATTATTCTTATCGATGAAGAACACCATGTGGCCTTCAGTGGCGATATTTTCGTCAATCTGAAAGGTATGACACCAGTTCAGAAAGAATACAACAAATATGCCCCAATTCTCATGTCATCAGTAGACCTGGAGCCAAAAAAAAGCACTGCAGAACGCAATGCTTTTCTTGAATTACTGAATATGATTGATACGGGCAAATCCTATGATCCGGCTCACCGTACCCCATGGAAAATATTCTGCGGGCACGGGGCAGTAAAAGAGCTGTAAGCTTCAGTCTTTCTTTGGGCGACGGCCGCAGGATTTCTTTTCCTTACAGAAACCAACAACCTCGCATTTTGGCATCATCAGGTTATCCACAACCCAATTCCACTCTTCTGAATACTCAGACAGAGCTTTGCAGATGTCGTTCATAAGCTGACGATACTCCCAGTATGCCCGGGTACACAGACGCTGGTGTGACATCTCTACCAGATTACGCATGTTGCGCTTATCAACAATGCGGGTGGTCATACCCAGCGGATAGTACATGGCAATATCTTCACGGGGTACGCCGGCAGTTTCTGCAGACTGTACCAGATTGATGAAAGCTTTTTCAAAATCAGCTTTTGCAGCATCCAGCGCTGCCGCTTCCGGAGTGCCGGCCCCAGCTGCTTTTTTTACGCTTGGCGGGGTAACAAACGTTTTTTCCGTCATGCCGTCCTCTGACCATTTTACATACCGGGTAGAAGACTGCAACCGGGTTGGAGCCCCTCCGATATGGGTATACCACTCACGGATACAACGGGCGCTGTAGCCATCAATTATCATTTCAACATCTGGATATTCAAGAGTACGGCCATGTTCAGAAAGGATGCAATCCATGCCGCGTTTGTAGTTCTTCTCCGGGTCTTCAATGTTCCCGCCCCAGCATACTCCGGCCATCATGCCGATTTTAGTAATGGGGTTCTTTGTGGTTTCATCTAGAATCTTTATCATAGCCCCATCTTATCCCGAATTACTACAAAACACAATCAACAGTACTTCATTGACAGAGAACCGCGCTTTTGTATACTGAAGGTATGAAAACCACAGATAATTTCCAAGAGAAACTAACCTCTTCCCTTTCAAAACTTATACTTTCTGCTTCCGGCTGGCGCGGTGTATTTGCCTGTTCTGGTGAAGAAGAAGATGCAACCACTGAAATTCTTGATACCCACGCCGTGTTTGCCACTCTGATGGCACGGGTATACGCTGATTTTATTAAAGAAAAATCAGGTAAAGCAAATCCTACTGTTGTATTAGGAATGGATGCACGTCCCACCGGTCCTGAAATTGCCCGCTATATGATGGCAGAACTGGCAGATCAGGGATTGAATGTAGAATATATCGCAATTACCGCAGCACCAGAAATCATGGCATACAGCCGCCAGAAAGATGGCTTTGTGTATATTTCAGCCAGCCACAATCCGATTGGACATAACGGGATTAAATTCGGTAAAAACGACGGCGGCGTTATTCCGGGAAGCGAAGCCAATGCACTGGCATCGGCATTTAAAGCCCTTGCAGGAAACCCGGAAATTACAAACACAACCTTAACATGTATACAAAAATATACAGAAACACCGTATAAAGCAATTTTTGACGCACAGGAATCCAATAAAAAGGCCGCAGTAGCAGCCTATGAAGCCTTCAGCCGGCAGGTTATCACTGATGAAACCGATGCTGCAAAACAGAACGAACTTTTCAGCACCTTAAAGGCTGCTGTGTCTGCAAATCCGCTGGCCGTAATATGCGATTTCAACGGTTCTGCCCGCACTCTCAGTATTGACAATGCATTCTTCAAAGCAAACGGTATCGGCTATTATTCAATTAACGATAAGCCGGGCCAGATTGTACATGCAATCATTCCTGAACCGGAAAACCTGGTTCATGTAGCCGCAGAAATGGAAAAACTGCAGGCTGCCGGACACAAAGAAGCTGTTTTGGGCTACATGCCTGACTGTGACGGTGACCGTGGTAATATTGTATTCTGGAATGAACGGACAGGAAAACCTGAGGTTCTGAAAGCTCAGGAAGTTTTTGCCGTATCTGTCATGGCAGAACTGGCATTTATGTATTATGCCGGCAAAAATGCTGATAATGGATACAAGCTGGCAGTAAGTGTCAATGACCCAACCAGTATGCGGATTGAAGAAGTTGCCGCTGCTTTTGGCGCTCATGTACAGCGTGCAGAAGTTGGAGAAGCCAACGTAGTAAACTGTGCCCGTGAACTGCGTGAGGCAGGTTATACTGTTCGTATTCTTGGAGAAGGTTCAAACGGTGGTAACATTACCCACCCGGCAGCCGTTCGTGACCCGCTTAACAGTCTGTTTGCTCTGATTAAACTGCTTTCTATCCGTGATGAAATCAGCTGCAGCGGTCAGTGTGTAAAACCAGGTCTGTTCCATCTGTGGTGTTCTTTAAGCGGCCAGGAAGACAAATATACAAACAATTTTACACTGGCAGATGTTATGGATACTCTGCCGGTATATACAACAACCGGTGTTTCTGAACCACGGGCACTGGCACATATTACCGGAACAGATCATGCAAAACTGAAGGCTAACTACCAGAAAGTATTTGAACGTGAATGGGCAGCTAAAAAAGATGCACTTACAGAAAAATACGGCATCTGCCAGTACGAAGCTATCAGCAATAACGGTACGAAACAGACCAACAACGTATCTGATTACAGCGTAAGTGGTAAAGGTGGCTTAAAAATTCTGCTTAAGGATAGCGCCGGAAAACCCGTTGCATTCATCTGGATGCGTGGTTCAGGTACTGAGCCCGTATTCCGCGTCATGTGCGATGTAAAAGGCCACAACCCCGAAATGGAAGCCGAACTGCTTCAGTGGCACACCGACATGATTCTTGAAGCTGACAAGATGTAAACAAAACTTACGGGTTGGTCTGCTGATACCAGTCCAGCTCGTAATCTCCGCTGACAACATCCTTTACGTTGTCAGCAATTGCTTCTACCTTGGCAATTTTTTCTGGCTCTACCAGCTGCCAGCCACAGGCAAGACAGGTAAAACAGGGCACCGTATGCATGATGACGGTGGCATCTTCACGAACGGCCGTAACCGTGGTGTGGTCTGACCCCATATTTCCGGAACATTTTACACATTTCATGCATATAGTATACTCTATTTCTGCAATCACTTGCAATTAAATGCGAAATACAGTACTGTTTGCAAAGTACTACAAATGCATAACAACGGTAGTTTGCCGTTTTTCATATTTTTTGACAGGCTCGCGAAACAATCGCGCCACATTAAGGAAGGGAATCATGGGTATTCGGGGTGAATTATTTACAACACAGGTAACACTGGACAACAGAAGTTATTTCTTTAACGTTAAAGAAAACAGAACCGGTGACGTATTTTTACAGGTTGTAGAAAGCAAAAGCAAGAATGGTGAAGACTTTGACCGTCACGCCATTGTAATTTTTGCTGATGACATGAAAAAATTCTTCCAGGGTATGGATGACTCACTGGCCTTTATTGAAAAAGACCGTAAGGAACGTGCTAAAAAAGCTGCAGAAAAGAAAGCTGCAAAACAGGCAAAATACGGCGAAGGTGCTGGAAAATCAGATGCCAAGAAAAAAGTAGTAAAAAGCAAACGTACTGCAAAAGCATCAGATGAACGCCAGCCAGATGGCATCAAACGTTCGGGAAAAATTATTACTGTAAAATCAATCAAAAAAGACAACTGAGTGTCTGGAGTAAAAAAAATGGTTGCCGGTAAGGCAACCATTTTTTTTCACTATTTAATCTTGAAGCTCATCCGCTGTATGGGAGACGGTCCCAGTTTCCGGATAGCTTCATAGTGTTTTTCTGTTCCATATCCTTTGTGACCTGCATACCCATATCCAGGATACAAAGCATCATACTGAATCATCACTGCATCACGTTCAGTTTTAGCAAGAATGCTTGCTGCCATAACGCACGGATAGTTACCATCTGCTTTTGGTTCACACCGCAGCGGGATTCCGATACCTGGAGCGGAAATACCGTCTATGATTGCTTCAAGCTCAACTGAATCAAGCTCTTTTCCGGTTTTCTCGGCCAGCATTTTTTTCATGGCATCAAAAGCCCGTTCCATACTTCGTAGTGTTGCCTGAAGAATATTTATCCGGTCAATTTCCGTATGATCTGCACAACCTATACCCCACGCAAGGGCATGTTCTTTTATCTGAGGAGCAAGTTTCTCCCGTTTTTTCGGAGTCAATTTCTTACTGTCGTTAAGCTGTGCCAGCAACCCTTCTGGAAAAGAATCTCCCAGAACCACACAGGAAGCATATACGGGACCTGCAAGCGGACCTCGACCCGCTTCATCAATACCACATAACAGTTTCATTACAGGGCCTCCTGAACGCGCAGAACCGTATGTTCCGGAATAGGATTCTCATCAGTAAAAAAGCCCTGAGCAATATAGTACATTCGGTCATCCCTAAGATGCAGCGAAACCTGAGGCCGGTCAGCATGATAATCAACAGAAACTGACAGTAACTCACCATTTTCTTCAAATACGGCAACAAAAGCCAATGCGGAAATCCAGCTGCCACTGTCCTGTGCAAGGCCAATAGAATACATGCCCTGCTCGTCTGGAATAAATGGAATCAAACGACTGGAATAATCTACTACAGGATATGTCCACGAACCTTCACTATTTCGCGGATAGAAAAAACTGAGCTCTGGGATATCTGCTGTATCCATGCCTGCCCAATTTTTGAATCCTGCAAGCATCAACCGTCGGGCAGAGTCATCGGGCATCAGGTACAAATCAATGAGGGATACTTTTTCAACGTCAGGAACAACAACGACAGGCTCAGGATCTGTAACAACTGGCTCGTCGACAACTGATTCCTTCTGCACTATATCGCTGATTTCTTCCACCTTATCTACTGATTCAGTTGACGCTACAGTCTTCTGCACAGAATTTCGTCCCAGATAGGTATCCACAATAGCAGTGAATTCCGGTGAGATACCGGTAAAATAGACTCCCGCACCTATACCACCAATTGCGACTGCGATAATCAGAATAACCAGAATAGTTGTTCCTATGCCATTTGACTGCTTACTGCTCATCTGATTCCTCCTCTTCGGAGATTTCATCACTTTCAGAACCCAGTTCCGGCACAATATCAGAATCAATTTCTACAACTCTGTCAACCTCAGACTGTATAACATTCCATAATTGCTGGTATCGGTCTTCGTGCGAAACAAGGTATTGGATGTTATCATCAGAAAGTATTGTATCCAAAAGAGACTCCGTAAGTCCCTCAGACTGATACTGACGCCATAACACATCGATTTTACTCAAGGTATAAATCAATTCTTTCTTCACTGCATTCTCATCAAAGGATTCATGAGAATTAAAATCAACAGCGTACAGACTGGTTATCACGATACTGCATAAAAAAAACAGTACTGCTGACCGTCGGATAGAGTTACTCATACACAAGTCCTTATTCTGCAATTAATGCTTTAAAGCCAACAGCTTTTGTTCCGGAAAATCCAAAGGCACTGTCGCCACCGGTCCATAATGCCCAGGAGGAACCTGAAGCTGTTGTATCAGTAAAGATACAATCTGAAAAATCACCATATGCATCTGAAAGTGATACAGCCTGAACCAGACTACCTGATAACTGAAGCTGACAATTCTGCAGTCTGCAGGCATTTCTGAATTGAGTTATCCCACTGCAGGTTTTCGCTGTAACAAACAATTGTGTATCAAAAAGGTTAAAATCCGTTGTTTCGCAGCTGAATGCACATCCGTAAGAAGAAGTCTGAATGGAAACAAGAGAATCCCGGACATCAAGAGTACTGTCGGTGGCCATTACCGCAGTTCCATTATCACCAAGATTGGCCAGCAGATCACAATGATTCATCGAAACAGTACCCTGCTGAATCATAAGCAGATTGGACTGCGTTACCGTATAATTTCTGTTACTGAGCCGTTTTTCAAAACGTAAGCTGTCAAAAGAAACTTTTGCATGTATTACCGTAATCCGATTATCTCTGGTAAGACGGATTCCGCTTGTATTCGAGCCAGAACCGCTGATTACGCAGTCATGATTCAACAGAATATCTTCACTACAAGTAATAAAATCCTGAATAAATACTTTCGGCAGATTGACGCCGCTACTTGCAGCTATGGCATCCTGCAATCTGGTATACGGATTATCTTTAAAACCGGCAGGGACTTCTGAGGCAGGTGTTGAAACGGCGCTTTGAACATAATAATTATTTGCATCGATTATGGCATGACTAAAGCTCAAGCCACTGATATTTCCTGCTGCATCACGGGCAATGGCACTAACCAGATACAGAACTGCACCATCAGTTACCGCATCAAGGACTACAGCCTGTTCATCATTTTTATAGTACCCGCAACGCATAAGGCTTGATGCATCAGGCGAAGAACCAGTCAATGCAACAAGAGCTTCTTCGTCATTCTGCAAATCAGCAAGCACCGGTAATAAATCATAATATTCAGAAAGGCTAAAACCATTTACGGAACGTTCTACTGCAGAAACCTTTACATAAACTGTTTCATCAGAGGTAACCTGCAGTACAACGGCACTTCTTGAAAAATTACCGCTTGTATTTGATGTAAGAATGGGCTTTGCGGGAGCCGCTTTATCGATGATAAAACTACCGTTGATTGTTCCCTGTTTTATACCACGGTAATACAGCGTAAATGTTTCTGAAAATCCCCGGGAATCACCGGTCAAAACATCTGCATACCATACATTTGAATAACATGCGTTTCCATTGGAATCAGTGTAGCAAAGGATATAATCGGTATCATCAGTGGTTACCGAGACGCCCTTTTGGACAAACCCCCTGGCAGGAAGTCCTGCAAGCACCGGTTTTGGCGGAAGATATAACGAATGTCCCTGATCCGGCTCATTTCCTACCGTACTGGAAGTTACTGGATTTACCAGCTTCCAGCGGATAACATGCGGTTCAGTTCTGTCAATATATACTGGCTTTGTGGTCTGCCGCAAAGGTTCATCGTCAATAGAATAGAGAACAGCTTCACCTTGATAAAACCGTATCCAATTCCACTGGGAAAACTCTATATCTGCGACAGCCGGTTCCGGAGCTTCATACACTACCTTTTCTGTATCAGCAGCAACAGACAGAATATACCGGAACAGACTTTTTTCGGATTTCAGGATGACTTGTGCAAAGTACTCTGAGCTGGTGCCATCTTCCAGCATGATTTTTCCACCACGCTGCATATCCAAAGAAGAATCAGTAATACCGGAAAAAGTATGTGATGAAACTGACCAATAGAGATCAGAAGGTATATACAGCGAGTCTCCCCGCGCAACGGTATGTACTGGATTTGTATTTCTAAATGCCGGAACAGGAGTTGTTTCAGGCTTTACCGAATATGAAATTATAGATGTAGTGCTTGTTCCGTCAGGTTCGACAATGGAGACTGCAACAGAACAGATACCCGTCTGTTCCAGAAGAACGGGACCATCATACGCAATTCCCAATACCAGCGGATTTGCTTCAGTAACTGAATAAAAGACATCACACCCTGGATCTGCCTGTACAACCAGACTCTGCATATTTGCCCAGGTACCGGGACAGGGACTGAGGATCCGGCTGTCACGGGTGGTCTGAGCAAACAATGCACCAGAAATAAAGAAAACAACAATAAGTAAAAAAACAAAATGAGATATCTTTTTTCCAGTCATGCCTTATTTTTTCTTAAACAAATCTTCGAAAACCTGACGTAATTCAGGATCCTGTTTATAGTAATTTTCTTCCAGCTCTTCTTCTGAAAGTCCGATGAGTTCGTGACTCATGTAATGAATCCACCGGTCCTCTTCAGGACTGTTGATTTCAAACTTACGGCACCAGTAATCAGGCTGGATTGGAAGCTGTTCTTCACGGTCAGTAAAATATTTATAATCGTGAACGGCAACTTTAATGTCTTTTCTTGGGATACCTTTTTCAAGAAGAACTTCAACAAGATAATTGATGGTTTTTCCGGTATCAAAAATGTCATCAATAAGGAGAATTTTGTCTCCTGGGCGCAGATGTTCAGGAGAATATGTCCAACCATCAATCATGATACGGTCACGAGCCCGGATATCAGTATAGGAACGGGCAACTACAGCTGCATACAGAACAGGATGAACATCTTTCCGTGCAATTTTAAAATATTCACTGACAACGTTTGCAACGTATGCCCCACCACGAAGGGATACATAAATAACGTCAGGAATAAAACCATCCTGCAGAATACGGTGTGCCATTTTCAGCGAATTATTGCGCACCTGATCATAGGGTAAAAATTCTTTCATCATAGTACCAGATTGTATAGCAAAGAAGCATCTTAATAAAGAGGACATACTTACTGACATTTCATTATAAAACCTACCGGTAGACTGGGGAATCACAGAAACGCTTTATATGACGTTACAACTGTTGAGTTTTGCGTCAGCGAAACTCAGTAAGGTTGTGTTGCAATGCAACACAACCGACCGTCGCTATTGGTGAAGCCCGGCAAAAAAAACTATCGTTCCGGGCTTCACCAATTTTTGCAGTTCCTCCAGTCTACCTCGCGGTTGTTAACCGTAATTAAACAAATTGTTCACTATGCTCAAACAAAACCGAAAAATTGAGGAAATCTCATAAAAAAATATACTTTTGTGTTGACATCTGAATAAGGGCATGATAGTTTTATTACAGTGATAGCATCACTATCACAATGATTTATAAACTACCTGATTAGAACACTGACTATTAATAGGAGAGAAAGTATTATTATGGACAAAACCTCTGTCATCTTTGGCAATACCATTGATAAAGCAACCATTCGTAAAGCATATAAGCAGCAGAAAAAATTCCTGAAGAAATTTGGCGATGACCGCAACACAAAATGGCATCTGGCTGCAGTTGACAACGAAGTACTTACTCCTGCCATGGGTGTAAAGGTACTCGTTCTTTCTGACAATCCCATGGAAACCCTGCCAGAAAAACCATTAATTATCGGTAATATACGCATGGGCTTTGGTCACTACCGCATTTCCATGGCCATGGCTTCCTGTGCCCGCCATCTGGGTTATACACCACTTTGGTTTGACTTGAACTCATTCAAAGATACTACCTGTACAAAGATTATTTCATACCAGAATGACCTGTACTCCATGGGAAGCCGCCTTTCACAGAAAATCTCCCTGTTCAACAAAATGTACTGGGAACCGCTGAACTCAGAAGGCTTCCGCCAGCTTACCTACAATGCCGTTGACCAGGCATCAGCAGAACTGATGGTTCCAGTATTCAATGATCTTCCCAAAGACACCCCATATATTGCTACTCACGTATGGCCTTCTCAGGCTGCAGTTCATGCCGGTATGACAAAAGTAGTCAATGCTATTCCGGATAACTGGCCTATGGCACTGCACCTTTCAGAAGGCGCACTGCATACCGTTCAGACACCGTCTTCCTATCTGGGATACCGTCTGCTCCGTGGTTTTGCAAAAGACAAGGTACTGAATCCTATGGGAGAAAACGACATCATGTACACCGGCCAGTACATTGACCACGAACTGGTTTCAAATATCGAAAGTGACTGTGCAAAACGTATTGAACGCTGCAAATCCGGTCACCCTGTCCGGTTCCTGCTTACCGTCGGAGGAGCCGGTGCCCAGGGTGAATTCTTTGCCGGCATCGTAAAAACCATTCTTCCCTATGTAAAACAGAATCGTGCTTCTCTGTACATCAACGTAGGTGATTACAAAAACGTTTGGGATACCATGCAGAACGCTATTCCAGAACTGAAAGACCTGACAGCATCCGGTGTATGCAAAACCCATTTCGACAACTGGTCAGACACTAAAACCTTTGCAGAAGCAGAATTAAATGCTCAGGATACCACAGGAAAAATCGATGTATTCTGTCACAAAGACATTTTTGCTGCCGTTTACACCACTAATCTGCTGATGCGCGCCTGTGATGTATTGGTAACCAAACCAAGCGAGCTGGCATTCTACCCGGTTCCAAAACTCCATATCCGCCGCGTAGGAGGACATGAAGCCTGGGGTGCCATCCGAGCTGCTGAAAACGGTGATGGAACCTATGAACTTACCACCGTTGCAGAAGCCAGTAACATGGCACGGAACATGATTGAAAACCCTGATATTATACCAGGTATGTGTCAGCACATTATGGAATGTAAAATCCGTGGCATTTATGATGGAGCTTATAAAGTAGTTGAAGCAGCTGCAAACCGCTAATTCCCGGAGACTAAGATGAATTTGAAAGAAAAACGCCAGCTTGAGCAGGAAGAAATGAAAAACAAACGCATTGACCACATTCTGGATTGTGCATTTACCCTTTTTGCAAAAGATGGCATCGACTCTGTTACCATGAACGACATAGCCAAAGAAGCAGAAATTGGGGTTGCATCTCTGTACCGGTACTTTGTGACAAAAGAAGAACTGGCTATTCAGTGCGCAACCCGTATCTGGCGTCGGAACACATCCGAATTTGAGGAGCTGTTCTTTGACGATGAGTACATCAGCAAAACCGGGCTTGAACAGTTAACGGTCATTTTCAGCATTTTCTGTGAAATGTACCGTTCAAACGGTGATTTCTTCAGATTCATCTACTATTTTGACTCTTTCATCCACAGAAGCGGTGTTACCCCTGAAGAACTTCAGATTTATGAAGGAAGTATCATCGATACGAAAGATATCGCCATGCGTGCCATTCAAAAAGGCTATAAGGATGGCAGTATCCGTAAAGATATCATCGAATCTGACGGAGGATCCATTCTGTATTACACCCTGATGCACTCGCTCATGTCACTGGCAGAAAAGCTCAGTCTTTCTGGCGATATGCTTAATATGGACAACGAAGTATCCGGTGCAATCCAGATGAAGCTGCTGTCACAGCTGTTCATCAATTCGCTGAGAAATCCAGACGCATAACAATAGGTTTCAATACGTTCATTTTATTGGAGGAAATATATGAAAAAACTTACAAAAGGAAAGATGTGGCTGTTC
Organism: Treponemataceae bacterium; assembly: GCA_045597345.1. Lineage (GTDB taxonomy): Bacteria > Spirochaetota > Spirochaetia > Treponematales > Treponemataceae > Treponema_I. The sequence goes on along the minus strand of JAZLJW010000233.1, from coordinate 11,030 downwards.
GCTATCGGTCAGGGCGGCTACGCAATTCTTTCCGGTCTTATCGGAAGCTGGCTGATTTACGTGTATCAGCCAACTGCTGAATTCGTTGAACAGGGACAGTTTCCCCTTATTCCACAGGGAAAAGTCATCTTTGGTGTACTGACTATTCTGGGGCTCATCGCTGCTGCCGGTCGTATTTTTGACGCCGTTACTGACCCCATGATTGCTTCCTGGTCTGACAAATGCAAAAGCCCTAATGGCCGCCGTATTCCCTTTCTGAAAGCATCTTCACTGCCTCTGGCTGTGGTAACTGTTCTGGTATTCTGTGCACCTTTCAGCGCGGAATCAGCAGCCAATGGAACCTGGCTTTTTGTTATGGTAGCGCTGTATTATCTGCTGCTTACTGCATACTGTACTCCATTTACTGCACTGTACGCTGAACTGGGTAACACTCAGGAAGAACGTATTTTCCTTTCTACCTGTATGTCACTGACCTTCATTGTAGGTACCGCTGTGGCCTACGTTGCTCCTTCTCTTTGGGGAATTTTCATCGGTATGGGCATGACCCGCTACGCCGCCATCCGCACCGCCATGTCAATTCTTGCCATCATTTCGGTTATCGGCATGTTCTGTCCTGTATGGTTCATTAAGGAAACTGATTATGTAGAAGCAAAACCTGTTGAAAGTACTGCCATTCAGTCTCTGGCTGCAACCTTCAAAAACCGCGATTTCCGTATCTTTGTAGGATCTGATATTTTCTACTGGATTGGTCTTACCATGTTCCAGACCGGTCTGCCATTCTTTGTTTCTACCCTGATGCATCTTGATGAAGGCTGGAATACCATTCTCTTTGTTGGTATGACCGCCGTATCACTGATATGGTATGTACCGATCAATATGGCAACTGCAAAAGTGGGAAAGAAAAAGATGGTACTTTTTGCCTTCTGCATGTTCACCATCACCTTTGCATTCACCTCTTTCACCGGCAATCTGCCCATGGCTCCTGTCGCACAGGGTATTCTGGTTTGTGTTCTGGGTTCTCTCCCTATGGCAATCTTCGGTATCCTTCCACAGGCTATGGTTGCTGACGTTGCAGAATATGAAGGCAAAGAAACCGGAGAAAACCGCCAGGGTATGTTCTTTGCAGCCCGCACGTTCTGTTTCAAACTGGGACAGTCGGTAGCCATGCTGCTGTTTACCTCTCTTTCAACTCTGGGTGGAAACGGTGTAACCACTGAACATGGTGTACGCGTAGTAGCAATTGTTTCTGCCGTACTATGTCTGATTGGCGGGGTATTGCTTCTGGCTTTCAACGAAAAGAAAATCATTTCTAAAATTGCCGGTTAACCGGTAGTTACCGGTGGTTGACCTCTACGATTTTTATCCGTTGGTCAACCACTTTTTTTTCGTTTTTACAGTATAGTGATTACCATGAAAAAGTTATCTTTATCATCAACAATTATTTTTTTCATAAGTGTTCTTTCAGCACTTTTTCTTTTTGGTGCATGTGTTCCATCTGAACAGATTTCACCCGTTTCGTCTCAGCAGATTATTCTTGACAACTGGACGTATTCCCTTGACGGACAGCACTTTACTGCTGTGGAGTCATCAAAATTAGCAGATTTAACGCAATTGCTGGAAGGAGCAGACAGTGGATATGTCTGGCTTCGTACTTCATTTGACTTTACTGAGTATCAGTCTTTGAAAAATACTGATCTTTCATTATATCTCGGCCGTATCACCATGGCAGATATTACCTGGTTCAACGGAATCCAGCTGGGATCAACCGGTCGCATGCCACCGAATGAATTTTCCAGCTGGAATACAGCCCGGTTATATCACATACCTGACAGTATCGTAAATCCGGTTGGTACCAATACCATAACTGTAAAGGTATGGACCCATGGAGAAGGCTCTATTCCGGATTTTACCTTTGTTGCGGCAACTCCAGTAGCAACAAAAGCAGCCACCAGAGAACGATTCTGGAATTCACAGATTCACCTGCTCTGCTCCTTTGTAATGATTATTATGGCTGCATACCATTTCCTTCTTTGGATGAAACGTAAGCAGGAAAAAGAAAATGTTCTGTTTGCTGCAATCAATTTGATTTCTGCACTGTATCTTTGTGTGTTCTATCTTGAAGAAATTCCCGGACTGCCTACTGCCGAAATGGATTTTCTGTGGTTTCAGAAAATTATTTCTTCAAGTATGCCATTCCTGCTTCCCTATCTGGTTACATCCTTCATCAATGTATACCTGAAAGAAAAGAAAAATACGGTTATGCGTGCCATCCGGCTGGCATTTGTCATTATTCCTGTGACGATTATTCTTTTTTCACCAACGTACCCGGCACTACGCGCAATCCGTTCAATTACCCAGTTATTCCTTGTGCCACCGGTAATGTATATTGCATTTATCCTGATACGTTCCCGTGTTTCAGGCAATGAAGATGCAAGACAGCTGTTTGTCGGATTCATTCCTCTTGTAGTTATCGTCTGCATGGATCTGTTCATCCACAATGTGCTGAATATTGTATTTCCTTATATTTCAACATTGGGATGGATGGCTGTTATCCTTACACTACTGTTCATTCTGGCCGGTCGTTTTGCAAAATCCCGTACCCAAGCCGAGGAATTGAATACTACTCTGGAAGAAAAAGTTGCAGCACGGACAAATGAACTGCAACGTGCAAACCAGGCACTGGAAGAAAGTAATGAACGGTCTGCTCAGGATATGAAACTGGCTGTGTACGTTCAACAGAGCTTTTATCCCAAAAAAGCACCTTCAGTTGAAGGCTGGGATATTGCCTATTACTTTAAGCCAAATGCCGGTGTAAGTGGTGACCTGTATGACTTCTACACTGATGGTGCAACACTTACCGGTGCTGCATTATTTGATGTTTCAGGTCATGGACTTGCATCTGCCCTTGTTACCATGCTTGCAAAAACCATTATCAGCCGGGAGTTTGACAGCGGTAAAAAACGCAACCTGGTTCAGGTAATGAATCGTATAAACAACAGCCTGGTTGAAGACAAAGGTGATATTGAAAACTATATGACCGGCGTTCTACTCCGGTTCACCGGAGATCATGTAGAGTATGTTAATGCCGGACATCCACCATTACTGGTGAGAAACGCCACTTCACAGCGTGTTCAGGAAGCAGTACTCAACAATGATGTCGGCAAGGGAACTGTTGTTGGTATAAATGGTATGCCGACAGAATTCAACGCTATCGGTTTTACCATGAAAAAAGGTGACAGTATTCTGTTTTATACAGATTGTTTCGAAGAAAGCAGAAATGCAGCCGATTCTGAATACGGCATCGACCGTATAAAAAAATCATTCCAGACAGCTGGAAACGGAACAGCCCAGGATAAACTGAACATGTTGCTAAGCGATTTTGATCAGTTCACCCGTGATGTTTCACTAAAAGACGATCTGACAATCGTAGTAATTCAAAAGACATAAACAATATCAGGCAGACTTTGCTGTACTTTAAGAGAGAGAGAATGTAAAAAAGTATGAAAAGAGTGGGTCCGCAGTTTCGAAATTCGGGAAACTGCGGACCTTTTTTTATTTTTCAAAGAGGAATTTTTCCGGCAGGGTTACATTAAAGTCCTTGGCTAAATCACGGAAGTTCTGAGCGGTGATGGTCTGCAGTTTGGTGGGGCTCATGGAAAGAGCTTTTACCAGGATTTCTGCAGATTTTTCCGCGGTGTGCATGAGACCAAAGGTCAGGTCAAAGTCTTCACCGGCAGCAAACATACCGTGGTGTGCCCAGATTGCCAGGTCGTAATCTTTCATCAGTTTACTGGTTTCAACAGCAATATCGCGTCCGCCGGGAACCATCCACTGCACCACGCCGATTCCTGAAGGGAATACTACCGGACATTCAGTTGCCATCTCCCACAGTTCACGGGTAAATACTTCGTCTTTCAGCGGCAGAACGAAGGTCAGGGCAATGATGTTGGTGGTATGGGCGTGGTAGATTACCCGGTACTTACCGTTGGTGGTAATTTTCTTTACTTCATGATTCATCAGGTGTGAAGGAAGTTCCGACGTGGGCCTTCCGCCGTTTACCAGTCCCCAGACGATGCGGTAGTTTTCGCCTTTATCATCCAGTTCGATCATACACATGCTGTCTTCCGGCTTGATGATCAGATTACGGAAGAATTTTCCGCTGCCGGTTACCAGAAAGTATTCACCGGCCAGCTGAGGAACGGTGGTGCCGATGGGTTTCCATTCTTTTGGTTCAAAGTTTTCTTTAACCTGTTCAACTTCTTCAGGTTTTACGCGGTACGAAAGGTTTCCGCCGTTGCGTTCGTGCCAACCCAGCTGCCAGCCGTCATCACCCATGCGGATAAATCCCTGTACAAATTCAGCGTCTAAAAATTTCATGGTATCTCCTTAGCGTTTGCCTGTTACGTCTTTTTCGTACTGCTCAATGACATCGTAGAATTTCAGGTCTTCTACGGTACCGCACTGGCGAAGGTATTCGTTCCATACTTCGCCCACCGGCAGCATCTTGTATGCTTCCTGAGTAACCATCAGCCGGCCGAACTCACCCTTATCCTGCAGTTCCTTTAAGGTTGCATGAGGGGTACACAGTGCCATAAGCAGCGCTTTCTGCCAGCTGCGGAAGCCGGTAGCCAGAGCTGACACCCGGTTGATGCTGGCATCAAAATAGTCCAGAGCCATGTAAATGCGGTCAAGGCCGTCACAGCGGACAATTTCCTTTGCCATTTCTTTGGTTTCATCGTCCAGAAGCAGTACGTGGTCACTGTCCCAGCGTACACCGCGGGTTATGTGCAGGGCAAATTCAGGATAAAAGCACAGCATGGCAGGAATCTTGTCTGATACGAATTCCTGCGGATGATAGTGACCGTTATCCATCAGCGGCATGCAGCCTTCATGCTGAGAAGCAAAACTGAGGGTAAATTCAGCAGATCCTACGGTGTAGGATTCAACACCGATACCGAATACTTTTGATTCGATACAGGGTTTTACCAGATTCCGGTCATAGGGTTCAGAAAGAATTGCTTCGATGGATTCCTTGTAGCGCATACGGGGGCCCATGCGGTCTGCAGGAATGTCCTTAAAGCCGTCACCGGTCCAGATGTTCATAACGCAGGGAACGCCGGTTTCTTTTGCAAAGTATTCAGAAATGCGGATGCAGGCTTTTCCGTGTTCAATCCAGAAGTCGCGGATGTCTTTGTCCGGGCTTGAAAGGGTCAGGCCGCTGGAAGCTTTTGGATGAGAGAAAAAGGTGGGGTTGAAATCGATACCCATGTGGTATTTTTTTGCCAGTTCTACCCATTTCTTAAAGTGACGGGGTTCCAGCTTATCACGGTCAACAAAGCCGTCTTCTTCAAAAATGGCATAGTTGGCGTGCACGTTCAGTTTCGCCTTGCCGGGAATCAGGGTCAGTACTTTTTCCATGTCGGCAAAAAGCTGTTCCGGATTGGTGGCTTTTCCCGGATAGTTACCGGTGGTCTGGATACCGCCGGAAAGAGCACCGTCATTGTCAAAGCCGCCAACATCATCAAGCTGCCAGCAGTGCAGTGAAACAGGAATGGTCTTCAGTTTTGCAATGGCGGCATCTGTATCAATGCCAACAGCCTTATAGGCTTCTTTAGCGTGTTCATACGCAGTCATGGTTTCTCCTTCTCCGCCATGGATGGCGGACAATCATAGTTTGCGAATGCAAACTATCGGTACAGAAAATACACGGATGTATTTTCTGTACCATTTCTCCTTCTCCGCCATGGATGGCGGAAAATTACAGTGAATACTCTTTAACGTCAAATGAAGTGCCGATCAGTTTTCTGGCCGAAGGCACATCAGAAAGTTCTTTATTTGCCAGCATCTGGGCAACTATATTACCAATGGCAGTAGCTTCCGTAGGGCCAGCCTTTACCGGTTTCTTACAGGCTTTTGCCGTCAGCCGGTTCAGGTAATCTGCATTGGCACCCCCACCCACAATATTGACGCATGGATAGGTTACGCCGGTAATGGCCTCAATTTCTTTTACGGTTTCTGCATAACAGAGGGTCAGGCTGTTGTAGATTACGGCAGCCAGATCTCCGATGGTTTCAGGCACCTGCTGATAGGTTTCACGGCAGTAATCCTGTACGGAAGAAGTCATGCTGGCAGGTGACAGGAACCGGCCGTCGTTGGCATCTACCGTAGAAGTAATGCTGCTGCGGGCTGCCAGGTCACAGATATCGCCAAAACTCAGTTCCGGGGCTATTTCTTTCCGCACTTCCTGAATCATCCAGAGCCCCATGATGTTTTTCAGGTACCGGTACTGATAGTTATAGCCGCCTTCGTTAGTAAAATTCCGGAGCATGCTGTCACGGGAGGTGTTGGCCTTGGTTAATTCGCAACCCATCAGGCTCCAGGTGCCGGAACTGATGTAGAGGGTATCTTTTTCCGTTGATGGAACTGAAAGGACTGCAGAACCGGTGTCGTGGGTAGCCGGCAGCATAACGGTACAGCTGTAGCCTACTTCCTGAGCGATTGTCTCAGTTAAAGGGCCAACGGTTGTACCAGGCAGGCTTATGGGCTGGAAAATCTTACGGGGAAATCCCAGTGTGGCGATAAGGTCATCATCCCAGTCGTTGGTTTCTGCGTTTACCAGCTGGGTGGTAGTTGCGTTGGTGTATTCCTGTTTCTTGATACCCGTAAGACGGAAGTTGAAGTAGTCAGGAACCATAAGCATGGATTCTGCTTTTTCAAGAACTTCAGGTTCCTGTACTTTGGCAGCCATAAGCTGATAAATGGTGTTGAAGGGCTGCTTCTGGATACCGGTGCGGGCATACAGGTCGCCCAGTGATATGTGGTCATATACATCGGCATCAGAAGTGTCGGTGCGGTGGTCACGGTAAGCGTAGGTACGGCCTAGAACCTTGTCGTCAGCATCGAGCAGGACGTAGTCAACAGCCCAGGTATCAATTCCCATGCTTACGGGAATTTTCCCCATGGCGGCGCATTTTTTCATGCCGGCAATGATTTCAGCAAAAAGCCGTTCATGGTCCCAGCACAGGTGGCCGTCTACGGTATCCATTCCGTTGTAGAACCGGTGGATTTCCTCAAGGCGGATTTTTCCGTCTTCAATCCAGGAAAGCATGTGACGTCCGCTGGAAGCGCCAATATCTATGGCAAGGTAGTAATTCATAGCTTTAGGGTACACCCACCCTAGTCATAATGAAAGGTCACGGTTTGTAAAAAAAGTGTCCTTATTTGTAGTCCTACCCCACAGATCCAGTTTTAAGTAATTTCAAAAAGAGTCTTCATAATTTCTTATGCTGCATATAATTCTTTCTGGAACCCAACAAATACTTTATTGATTTCACCTAAAGAACCAAGTTCAACTTTTGCATCATTTATTGTTCCATACTTAAGCTTTATAAGTTCTGGAAGGTTTTCCATTGATAGTTCACTATAGCCTTGCTGAACATACTGATCCAAAACAAAATTGACGAATTCTGTCTGTTTAGAATTAAGTTCAGCTGCAATACCAGGTTTAACCATTGCAACACGCTGTTGACGTTCAAGTGGTGTTGTGTGATAAGCAAGATATTCAAGAACATCAAGAAGATCGCATTTTTCGTAGTTCAACATTTCCTGTACTTTAAGCAATTTATCAAGAGAGAATCCATCATGATCCATTTTCTCAAGTAAAGCTAAGCGGGTTTCTGGATTCTGCCATTGTTTACGTAAGTCCTCTTCATCTGTAAAGAACTTCGGAAGTGTATTTTTATCAACGAGAATGTCTGCAAATTCTTTGATAGTAATTAACTTGCCGTCATACATTACTCGTTCTTCCCAGTCAAAACCTTCTTTGATTTTTGCTTTACGTTTATCTCCAAGTTCAATTTCGATTATCTCTTTTGGACATGTACAAGGTAAATTACCACATATTGGGCAAGGCTTTGGAGGACATACACAGGGCCATTTACCACAAACAGGACACATTTTATCAATCTTGCATACGCAAGGCCATTTACCACATACAGGGCACTTTGGATGGCTTGCACATTCACAAGGATATTTTTCACAGATAGGACAAACAGGATTTGGATTATCCCATTCATCATCGTAGAATTTTTCGTGAGCTCCTACAAAATCATAAATTGTAAAGTAATATTTATCATCAAACAAACGAGTTCCACGACCAATAATCTGTTTAAATTCAATCATATTTGGAACAGGTCTCATTAAAACAATATTTCTGACATTCTGCGCATCTACACCAGTAGAAAGTTTTTGAGAAGTTGTGAGAACTGTTGGAATTGTTTTTTCGTTATCCTGGAATTTTTTAAGCTGTTGCTCGCCTTCATCACCATCATCGGCTGTTACACGAACACAATAATTTGTTCCTCGTTTTGCCTGACTGTTAATCATGTCACGAATTTGCATTGCATGATTTTGAGTAGCACAGAATACAATAGACTTTTCATCTGGATTAGCAGCTTCCAAAAATTCTGCTACACGAAGTTCATCACGTTCCCTAATCTTTATTTTCCCGTGATAGAAGTCACTTTCATTATAAGTTTTTTCTTTATCTAAAAGTTCTTCACCACGAATAATCTTGTCTTCTTCGTTGTATACATATTCATCAATAATCTGGTTTGTACAGCTTTTTACACGATACGGAGTAAGGTATCCGTCTTCAATTCCTTGTTTAAGAGAATACTGATAAACAGGTTCTCCAAAATATTTATACGTATCACCATTAATTGTTCGACGAGGTGTTGCTGTAAGTCCTAACTGATAAGCTGGCTGGAAATATTCCATAAGTTTTCGCCATTCACTTTCATCGTTTGCACCACCACGGTGACATTCATCAATAATAATAAAATCAAAGAAATCTTGAGGGTATTGTTTGTAGTATTCTATGGATTCCGAAACAAGTTCGGGATGACAATTTTGCTGTTCGGAATGACAATTTTGCTGCTCAGAATGACTGTCATGCTGAACTTGATTCAGCATCTCTTCTCCATCCGAACCACAAAGCATTGTCTGGAAAATTGTAAAATAAATGCTCTGACCCATTGGAACTTTTCCGCCATTTTTACGAATTTCCTTTGGAGTAATTCTGGCAAGAGCGTTCTGATCAAAAGCACCAAAAGCATTATATGCCTGATCTGCAAGAATATTTCTATCTGCCAAGAAAAGAATACGCGGTAGTTTTCCATTCTGAAGACTGTTCCACCGAGTCTGCATAAGTTTCCAGCAGATTTGAAACGCTATATAAGTTTTTCCAGTTCCTGTGGCAAGAGTCAAAAGGATACGGTCAATCTTTTTGCTGACAGCTTCAAGAACTGCATTGACTGCATTTTCCTGATAATAACGCGGCTGTTTACCACCATCACGATTAAACGGCTCAAGATTAAACTTATCACGCCAGTCATTTTTATCTGGGAATGTCATATTCCAGAGTTCATCTGGAGTCGGGAACCTATCTACAAAACCTTCGGTAAAGTCCCCTGGTTTTGCATCCATGTCAATGGCCCAGATTTTGTCACCATTTGTTGAATAGGTGTAACGGATATTCATTGCAGCTGCATATTTTTTTGCCTGCTCAACACCAGCACTTACATCCAGTTCATCTGTCTTGGCCTCAATGATTCCAATTTTTACGCCTTTATAAGTAAGGAGATAATCAATTTTATCGGGATTACGTTTTGCTTTTGTAACGATACGACCAGGAGTAAGTAAATAAGCGCGCTGTTCTGTAAAGATATCACTGCCTTCAACGACACCCCATCCTGCGGCTTTAAGAGCCGGATCAATTTTTTTCAGTCTTGTATCGCTCTCGTTCATATTCTCACCTCTACCAAACTTTAATCAAATTATAAAGGAATGCATTTTTGTATAATTTTGTTTTTCCAATTTTTTCTTCAACCAGAATTCCGGCTTCTGTCAGTTCATGCAGATACTTACTGGCTGTATTTCTGGAAATTGAAAGTCTTTCGCAAAGATATTCGTTTTTTGTATAGAATTCAAAAAATAAATGTTCTACAAGTTCCTGGGAATAGATTTTAGGACAACGTTCTTTTATGATTTCAGTTGCATTGTTCATAGTATCCATAAACGAATTAATGAACTTTAATGTAAACTCAGACATTTCATAAATGCCCTGAATCATAAATAAAAGATAGTCTTTCATGTTCTCTATATTTTCCTGAGTTGCATTCAATACGTCATAATAACGGGCTCTATTTTGATTTATGTATTTACTCAAATACAAAATAGGAATATCCAGTTTTTTTGCAAGTGTAAGATACAGAATATTCAGCATACGGCCGGTTCTTCCGTTTCCATCATAAAAAGGGTGAATAGATTCAAACTGAAAATGGATTACTGCCATTTTCAAAATAGAATCTGTATCTTCAAGTTCAGGCATATTGATATATTTTTCAAGGTTAGAAAGATAATCACTGATTTCTTCATAATTTTGTGGTGGAGTATGAAGAACTTTACCTGTTTTTGTATTCATAATGACAGTACCAGGCAGTTTTCGTAAATCCCCGGCTTCCGGTTCAACAATGTGATGAATTTCTATTATATGGTTTGCGGAAATAAAACCATTTTGTTTTAAAAGTTCAAAACCACGCAGCATTGCCTGGCGATAATTCAAAACTTCTTTTGAAGCAGGATTAGTTTTTGCGTAACTCATTTCCTTAAAGATTTCATCGAAGGTTGTAACAATGTTTTCAATTTCAGAAGATTCCTTAGCTTCACCCAATGTAATGGCATTAAAAATGACATAAGGATTTGGTAACAAATTGATAGCACCATTAAGCTGCCCTAATTTGTGATTTGCATTTACCAAAGCTTTGAGAATATCTACATCATCAAAATTGAAAATATAAGGAAGTTTTGTCATTAAGTTTATTTTCCGACAGTTTGTGCATATTGTCAAGTCGTGCACAATATTTTTTATTTTTTGTGCATATAGGGAAAATAGGGGAAATTTTCCTCTAATTTTAGTTCCAAAAGGAATCAATATCCCAATTCTCAGGAAAACTCAAAAAATCAATACA
>JAZLJW010000232.1:0-10867 GCA_045597345.1 Treponemataceae bacterium | reverse complement strand
GAGTGAATTGATTGAATACTTGTCCTGGTACAATGAAAAAAGAATCAAGGTAAAATTAAAAGGACTGACCCCTATACAGTTTAGGAATCAGTCCTTAAAATCAGCCTAGTTAAAGTGTCCAATTTCTGGGGTGCACTTCATGGACAGCCTTTTTTTATTACTGTTCTTTTCAGCCAAGAATCTTTTTTGTAATGGCGATAAGTTTTTCTGTAGTGAAAGGTTTTACAATCCATCCGGTTGCACCGGCTGCCTTACCTTCCTGCATTTTATCATCCTGACTTTCAGTTGTCAGTGCAATAATCGGAACGAATTTGTAAGCAGAGTTTGATCTGAGTGCTTTGATTAATTCGATACCATTCATGTTTGGCATATTGATATCTGTGATAATCAAATTAAAAGCATCTGCTTCTGCCTTTTTCAAACCGTCAAGACCGTCTTCTGCTTCGGTAACTTCGTATCCTTCCTGTCCTAAAACAAAAGATACACTCTTTCTGATTGAAACTGAATCGTCAACGATTAAGATTTTTTTTGCCATAGAAATATTATCTCCCTAAAGTTTATCTTTTAGCATGGCTGATAACATCAGCGCTAATTTCCGTAAGTGGTAAAACATGATCTACACCGCCAAGCTCAATGGCTTCTGCAGGCATTCCAAATACAACGCATGATTTTTCATCCTGAGCGATTGTCCAGGCTCCGTTGTCATGCATTTCCAGCATACCTTTTGCCCCATCATCGCCCATACCAGTCAGTATAACACCAATTGCATTTTTACCGGCATATCGGGCTGCTGAGCGAAAAAGCACATCTACAGATGGCCTGTGACGTGATACAAGGGGACCATCGCGTACTTCTACATAATACCGGGCACCACTGCGTTTTAACAAGGTATGTTTGTTTCCGGGCGCTATAAGGGCTTGTCCTCTGATAACGCTATCTCCGTCCTGTGCTTCTTTTACACGAATTTTGCATAGACTATCAAGACGTTCTGCAAAACTTTTTGTAAAATTTTCAGGCATATGCTGAACAACAACAATGCCAGGTGCATCTGACGGCATTTGCTCCAGTAGAACCTTTAATGCCTCGGTTCCACCAGTACTGGCTCCGATAACTGTTACGCGTTCAGTTGTTTCTAATACAGGAATCTGTCCCTTTTCCAACACTGCATCAGCTGTCAATTTTGGTTCAACTATCAGAGTTGCAGAGAGCTTTCGTAACCGTTCCCTTTTTACTGAACAGGCAGCATGAACCGCATCACATAAAGTAATCTTTGATTCTTCCAGAAACTGTTTTGTTCCAACCTTTGGTTTTTGAATTATATCAATGGCACCATATTCCAATGCGCGAATTGCATTTGAGGATCCTTCTTCTGCCATACTGGAACATATAATCACCGGAAGCGGGTCATTTGCCATCACCTGTTTCAGGAAACTTAAACCGTCCATTCTGGGCATTTCTATGTCAGTAATCAAAACGTCCGGTCTATGGGCTTCCATTTTTTTCATGGCCATCAGTGGATCCTGAGCAGTATCAACTGAGGTAATTTCAGAATCGCTGAGAAGGACTGATTTTAATGTTTCCCTGACTACAGCTGAGTCGTCTACAACAAGTACATGTATCATAAGGCACTTACGGTATTTATTTTTTGATAGACTGTTGGAGCTACTGTTTTTAGCGGAAGATTCATGGCAAATATTGTTTCTGAATGTCCTAAGAACAGGTATCCACCAATCTCCAGATGTTGCAGGAGTTTGGAAATTATTGCTTCTTGTGTCGGTTTGTCGAAATAAATCAACACGTTACGGCAGAAAATTATGTTAAAGGTATCTCCGATAGGGTAGGCATGATCCATAAAGTTCAACCGCTTAAAATACACGTTTTTGCGTAATTCCTGTTTTATGCGGACTTGTTTTTTTGTAGGGTCCTTACTTTTCAAAAAATACCGTTGTTTCAGATCAGTTGTCATATCTGCGATTTCAGATTCGTCATACACGGCATTGGATGCCATATCAAGCACTCGGGTTGATATATCAGTTGCCAGAATCGAGTATTCGCTGATTTTACCAGGATTGGCTCTCATGAATTCACGCATAACAATGGATAAGGTATATGGTTCTTCGCCACTGGAACAGCCTGCAGACCATATTTTCAATGACCGTTTATTTTCCTGAATCTTTTGTGGCAGAACCGTATTTGTCATGTAGGCAAAATGATCTGCTTCACGGAAAAATTCAGTCTTATTTGTAGTAAGATTATCAATCATGAAAATCAATTCTTCACCCGAGCGGTCTTGACTGAATACATAATCAAGATACTGAGAAAAATCAGTGAAGTTAAGTTTTCGTAACCGGTGCATAAGCCGGGACTGAACCATTATCCGTTTTGAAGCAGGCATTTTAATACCTACATTGGTTTCCATAAAGTGAGAAATGGTTGAAAATTCTTTATCAGTCAGACTTCTAATGTTATTGTTTAACGTATCCATGAGTACTTCTGTGTTCAGGAATTAACATCCAACTCTCTGACTATGTCAGAGAGCTTGAATACATCGATAATCAAGCCAACAGAACCATCACCAAGGATAGTTGCTCCTGAAATGCCTTCTACATTCTGATACAGCTGACCCAACGGTTTGATTACAGTCTGGTAGTTACCGATTACTTTATCTACAACCAATCCGATTTTTGAATTCTGGTCCGATACAATAACCATTTGTCTGACAGATGGTACTGGTCCGTCAACTTCAAAGAAAGTACGCAGATCAATATACGGAATCATGTCATCCCGTATTTTCATAGCAGAGCAGAATTTTCCTTTCTTTATGTTAAGTGTTTCGAACTCAAGACATTCACTGACGTTAGAAAGTGGAATAACGTAGTAGGTGCTGCCTAGCTGAATCAAAATACCTTCAATAATGGCAAGTGTAAGCGGCAGTTTTAAGGTAAATTTGGTTCCCTCTCCTGTTTTACTTGTTGTAGTAACGGTTCCTCCTAATGAAATGATATCCCGTTTTACAACATCCATTCCAACACCACGTCCCGATACGTTGGTAACTTTATCAGCAGTAGAAAATCCCGGCTGGAAAATCAGGTCTGCAATTTCGGCTTCTGACATATCGTCTGATGCCTGACAAAGTCCCTTTTCTACGGCTTTTGCCTTGATTTTTTCAAAATTCAAACCGGCTCCATCGTCAGCAATGGTAATAAGAACAAAGGCTCCTGCATGCTGTGCACTGAGAGTTACGGTACCTTTACGCGGTTTACCGGCTGCTTCACGGTTGTTGGGCAGTTCGATACCATGGTCAACAGAATTACGAATCAGATGAACCAGCGGATCATTAAGTTTTTCAATGACCGTTTTATCCAGCTCTGTTTCTGCACCTTCTGTAATCAACTCAATATCTTTGTGCATCTCACTGGAAAGGTCGCGAACCAAGCGTCTGAATCTGCTGAAAATTGAACCGATAGGAAGCATGCGCATATCCATAGTCGTGTCGCGCAGTTCAAGAATCAACCGTTCTCCCTGTTCACCCAAGGTTGTGAGTACCGATGAACCAATCTGACCGGATAACTGATTGAGACGGGCATTGAAAGTAACTAATTCACCTACAAGGTCGATAAGTTTATCCAGTTTTTCTGAATTAACCTTGATGGTCTGCTGGTTGTTTTCCTGATTATGTTTTTCAGAAACCGCCTTTAAGTGTTTCTGTTCGGTAAGGGCAGCAGTTACTTCTTCTTTACTGACAATTTTGTTTTCTGTAAGAATAGCACCAATGTGCTTCTGTCCACCAAGGGCTGCATCAAGTTCTGCCTGTGTTACCAGGTTCTTTTCAACAAGGATTTCACCCAGTTTTTTTGATGCCCCATTAGATTGAGAATCTGCATCAGCAAGTTTAGTGATTTTTACAGAGTGCTCATCGTCGATGAATATGAAGACGTCTTTGATGTCATTCTGGCTTTTGTTTGTGGTCAGAATAATTTCCCAGGAAATGTAGCAGGTACAGGGATCCATTTCTTCCAGAGGTGGCAGATTTTCAAAGAAAGGTGTAATTGAGATGGTTCCCATGTCTGCCAGTTCGCTGATCAGACCTAAGGGGCGGGTACCGTTCATGAATACGTCTGCATCCGGTTCAAAATTAATTCGCCAGGTGGTTTCTTCGTTATCATCTTCAGAATCTATTACTGAAGGTATATTTGCTTCTGAATCAGGTACAGAGGCATTCTGTGCATTGCTGTTTCTGTCTGCAGTGCCTTCGGTACCTGACTGGCCGGAACTTTCGTTTTTCAGCAGATATACCTGAAACTGCTTGATTAATTCTTCTGATTCTGCTGCAATTTCAGGGGTGTCAGCATTATCAAGCATGGCGCGGATGTGATCCCGGGCCTTAAGGGTCAACGTTATCAATTCAGGAGTAACTGCTACGCGCCCGTTACGCACTTCATCAAAGGTTGTTTCTGCTTCGTGGGTAAAATGACTTACTGCAGTAAAACCAAACATACCAGCCGAACCTTTAATGGTATGCATACAGCGGAATACAGCTGAAATGGTTTCCATGTCATTGGGATTTTCTTCCAGCTCGAGCAGATGATCTTCAAGATTGTCAAGTAAGTCGTTAGCCTCGTCCAGAAAGACACCGGCCATTTTATCAAGTCCATCGCTCATCTTTCAGCCTCCATTTTTGCATTCAAGCTTTTTAATACTGCTTCATCATCCATTTCAGAAGATGCAATCATTCCACACAGATAAAGCCGTCGTTTAACAGTAGATGATACAGAGCCGGTGAAAATAATGGGACGTTCTTTATCAACAGCACGGTACAGTGCAAATACAAGTTGAATGATTGATGCATCGAAATCTTCCAATCCGGTGACATTAAGCTCGATGTCAGACTTTTTCTGACTGGCTGAAAGAAACACTTTGTGCAATTCTTCAGCGTTCTGAATGGATAAATCGCCTTTCAACTCAATTTTCGTCATTTTTGTTCTGTATCTCCTATTGTGCATTATGCAAAATTGACATTTTCAGCCAGTACCTTTATCGTAATGTATGCAACTGAATTTCCCAAGGGAGTCACATACATGAACGAAAACAACACAAACACTGCACCATACTTTACATTCAAGTTTGGCGATGTTTCATATGCCGTGGAAGTAACCTCTGTAAAAGAAGTTCTCGGTTACGAGCAGATTACCCACGTCCCCCGTTCAGCTGAATACATGAAAGGTGTCATGAATATTCGCGGAACGGTTATCTCTGTTATTGACTTTCGTGTGCTCTTTGGCCTGCCGGTCAGTGAACCTACAAAAGCAACTTCCATTATTGTTACTGAAGCCTCCATTGACGGTGAGGGCAATGGTACTGCTCCTATTACCTTCGGCTTCATTGCCGATGTGGTAACTGGTGTCGGACCTCTTGAAGATGAACCGACCAATAAAAAATCCAAAACTCAGTTTGTAAAAAAACTGGGCCGTTCAGGATCTGATCTTGTACTGATTCTTGATCTTGCTGACATTCTTTCCCGTATAGAGAAAGATCTGAATGCCGAATCTTAAAACCAGGTAATATCTCCTGCAGCAGCTTTTCGTTGCTGCAGTTTTTTTTCATATTCTTCTTCCCGCCGTTTAATCTCTTCTACCGGTGCCACATTGCTTTGTATTCGCTTCAGATACACTTTTGACGTTAACGGATGAAAAAATATTTTTCTTGGGTAAATTCCTCCCGTATCGTTTACTAAAACGGGTATTTTCTCAGTTTCCAGATACTGCAGCGCAAAATTCGCATTGTTAATACCGGTCATATTCAACCTTGAACCGCCCGTATCCAGTACATTTCCTCCTCCAAATACCTTTGCACGTAAATCTTCGTGGTGAGCTCCCATTTTGAGCATTTCATTTATCAACAGTTCAATTGCAAAGTCGCCAAAACGGCCCTCATCGCCAGCGTTTACCATACGGTTCAATCCGGGTTTTGGGAGCATGAAATGATTCAGCCCGCCAAAATGAAGTTTTTGATCAAAAAGCGCAATACTGACACAGGATCCGAGTACTGTAGCAATATAGACATCTTCTTTAGTACTGAAATACTCCCCTGGATGAATGGTGACAATTTCTTTCTGAAAGTGTACGTCAAAGTGCCTGTTCACCAGTTGTTCCTATTAGAAGAATGTGATGTCGCCTGCTGCGGCTCCACCTGCTACTTCAATGCCCTCAATATTACCTGCTTCAAGCTTGTTCTCTGTTATAGTGAATTTCTTAAGAAACTCCGCTATGTCCGCTGTATGTTCTGAATTGGTAATATCTCTTTCCTGCAGGTTGTACTGCGCCATAATTTCTTTCTTTTTTGTAAGGTTCTGATGATAAATTGCATCAACATCATTTGTGGCTTTCTGAAGGTTCTGTGACAGAATTTTCAGGTGGTCCAGCTGTTTTCCAATAACTTCGTACGTGTCAAAGAAAGTGGGCGAAAATACATTGAAATTCTCAACCGAGTTATGCAGAGCGTCCTTCAGCGAATATAATTCCTGGGCAAATGAATTTTTTTCGCGGGAAAGGGTAGTAAAGTGCATCCGGTCACTATCTGAATGCTCCATAAAGTTCTTTACCTGGGTATTGCAGACTTCGGTAAATTCTTCCAGCTGTTTCTGAGCACTTTCGATGTTGCCTTTGGTATTGGCAATGAGGTTTGCCATGTGTTCAACAGTATCCTTGATGGAACTTATTGCTTCGTTACGGGCAACTTCAATGCGCTGTGCAATTGCTACATACTGCAGGTTTGAAATAATGGGCAGAAAGCCATTAAAACAGCTGTACATATAATGTACGGTTTCCTGAATGTTCTGTACGGCATCAAAAACATTAGTCTGCACGTTCTGGTAGGACTGAATGACATCACTGAAAGTATTGAAACTTTCAATGGACTCTTTCATGCTCTGTTCCAGCTCTTCAAGGACAGAACGTTCTTCAGTAATGGCGTACATAATGCTCTGCCGGCTTTCATCAATCTGATTCAGCAGAACATTTGCGTCATCTCTGTTGGTCTCAAAAACCGTAATGCTTTCATTAAGTTTGTCCTTAATTTTTCCAAGGCAACGAACTGCCAGCAAAGCAAGTTGTGAGTTTGCGCTGAAAATTTCCAGCTTTTCCTCTGGGGTGGATGATGTAGTCGGTTCCTGAATTTTTGTCATTGCCATGAGGACATCATCCAGCGACTGGCGGATAATATCCTGCATCTGGATACCTTCCATGGCTTTTGTTATTGGTTTTATGACAGCTTGAGCTTCAATGAGAATGGCATTCAGATTGTCTGAAATCTTTTCAACAGCCTGCATCATGCGGTCATTGTTCAGTGTGGCAAGACTGTCGGAAGAACTTTCAATGTCAGCCCCCTGCTGTACTTCTTTACGCAGAAGTGCAAGAGCTGTCTGTACACTGTCTCCGTTTTCAATTAATTCATCAGACTGTTTTATCAATCGTAATGACATTGATTTCAGGTTACTGGTAATGTAACTGAATGCCTGTCCTTCCCGGCCGGATTTGATGGAAACAACCATGGCATTAAGGGAGATTACTTCCATTTCCTCACTGCCATCTTTAATACCGACGATAATATCGTGAATTGCATCCAACAGGTGCATTTTATCTGAGAAAGTGTCCAGAAGAGTGCTGTTCTTTGTTCTTATGGAATCAAGAAATGCCTTGTTTTCGGTAAGCAGTTTTCTTTGCTCGCCAATGGTTTCTGCCAGTTGGTTTTTAATTCGGGAAAACTCCTTGGTTTTATCATGACTGTTTTCAGACTTGCTATGAGCATCTAATTCCTGAATCAGAACAGGGAATGCCTCACTGAGCGATAGAAAGTCAGCACCACTATCGTTACTGATTTTAAGAAGATCTTTTCGTATTTTCTCTGTTGTACTCATCAATCCTTTCTCTCTTATTACCTTTTGCTATATGTCCAAACTGACTTATGATTAATTCGAATCATTCTGGTTCTGCATTTCATAAAATTGTCTGATAATGTCTTCCAGACTTTCCTGTGCATCCTGAAGGAAAATTTCCTGATTCCCGGATTCTGTAATGCGTCTTCCTATGCCGGGAAGAACACTGCAGAAAGGACTCTGGGGATTCAGTAACGTTATTGGTGTCCGTCGTGCAATTGACAGCGATATGGCATCGTCATAGGGGACAAATCCAATGTATTCTACTTCAATGGAAAGCTTATTCCTTGCTAAATTATATAATCGGTTTCCCAGTTCCAGGTCTGAATTGCTTCTCCCCATATTCATGATGATTCTTGGACGAAACTTTGCCAGTTCTTCACGGGCATGCTGTGCACTTTCCGGGAACTGCATACCAATGACGTCAAGAATCTGTTCAAATGAATAATCCTTTCCTTCCATTCGTTGCAGCACGCTGTTCTGTAAAATAGTCCGTTCAGGGCCTTTTGCAGGAAACAGGCGGTATAGAAAGCGGAATACTGTTGACTTCAGAAATGAATAGGCATTGAGTATTGAAGTCAATTCGGGAGTTGTTACAATTATGCCGTTGTACGAGGTAATAAAAAAATCGGTGATATTGTGGGTTGATCCAGCTCCCAGATCAAGAATAATGTAATCTGCATCAATCTTTTGAAGACAGCTGATGATTTTTTTCTTAATAAAGAAATCCATGTTGGCTACCCCCGGGTAGAGGCAGTCTCCAGCAATGAACTGGAGATTAGGAATACCGGTAGCCTGCAGCAGATTTGAAAAGTCAGTTTCCTGACGGGTGATGAAGGTGCCGAGTCCTGCCTGATTGTTCTTTAATCCTAAAAGGGTATGAAGGTTGGCGCCACCAAGATCAAGATCCACCAGCACAGTTCTTTTGCACTGATTGGCCAGAGTTACTGACAGATTGAGAGAGAGAATACTTTTTCCTACGCCGCCTTTTCCTCCGGCGATTGGTAACAGAATGGCCATAAGTAAATGATAGGTCAGGTTTTTTGGGGTCGCAAGAAAAATATTATTCCTTTAAGCAGTTATTTATTCTCATTTAAGGTGTTATGGAATTTTCATTGACTCACGTTCGTTTAGGTATAGGATTGTAGTATCTGATGTCAAAACGGAGTTACTATGCGTTTAAGAAAACGACTTATCGGCAGTTTTTTTGTGGTTGCAGTTCTGATGGTTCTTACCATTTCCCTGTGTCTTATCAGTTCCCGGCATATTCAGGTTTTGTATATGGAGGCTTTTCAGGATGTGGCCAGTTCTGGATTACTGAGTGAAGAAATCAGTGTACAGATGTCTGAATGGGCCCAGGGGATGCGCAAAGGTGCTTTCAGCCAGGATATGGTTCTTTTGGCTTTAGGGTATTTGCTGGTTACGTTTGCCGTTGTCATTGGTTTTTTAACCGCAAAGCATATCGTTGATCCTATTGTTCTTTTTGAAAAACAGTTGAAAAAAGTTGCAGAAGGTGATTTGTCTGAAACAGATACTGATGATGGTGTTCGTACAAAAATGATGAAACGAAAGGATGAAATTAAAGATCTTTACGTTTCTGTTGATTTATTACTGGTAAATTTACGGCAGGTAATCGGTTCTGTTCGGGTTGCTGGAGAAAACGTAGCAAGTGGAGCAAGTCAGATAAGTACTGGTAGTCAGAGTATATCTGCTGATACTGCTGCGCAGGCATCATTTGCAGAGGAAATTTCTTCCACTGTAGAAGAGATGGCAAGTAATATTACGAGAAACAGTGATAACGCAAGCCAGACTGACGGTATTGCCCAGCATGTTCTGGAAGAGAGCCGGCGGGGAAGTGAAGCGGTAAGTAAAACTGTTGAAGCTATGCATGCTATTGCTGAAAAAATTCAAATTATTGAAGACATTTCAAATCAGACCAATCGTCTTGCTTTGAATGCTGCTATTGAAGCTGCCCGTGCAGGCGATGCAGGACGTGGTTTTGCTGTTGTTGCCAGTGAAGTGCGGAAACTTGCTGAACGCAGTCAGGTATCTGCTGCAGAAATTGCTGAATTGTCTACAAAGAGTGTAGAAGTAGCAGAACAGACCGGTTCGATTTTTGAAAGTCTTGTTCCGGATATTGAGAAAACTGCTGAACTGATTCAGGAAATTGCTGCTGCAGCACGTGAAGAAGATATTGGAGCAAAACAAATAAATAAGGCTGTTATTGAACTTGATAGTACCGTCCAGAAATCAGCTACGGCATCTGAAGAATTTGCTTCGCTGTCTGAAGAAATGTCAAGTCAGGCAGTTGCACTTTTGGATTCCCTTGCGTATTTTAAGCTTTCTGATGATAAAAAACAGGGGAATTCGCATTCTGCCGGTAGAACACGGGCTAAACCTGCAAAACCGGATGCAGCCAGAAAGTCATTACCGCAAAAAACAGCAGTGTCGAAACCTGAATCGGGAAGTTTTACCAGTTTTGTTACCTCCGGTGAAGCAAAAGCTCAGGGAATTGAGCCTGGACGGCCCGTTGAGAAACCCTTGAAGACTGCTGTTCCAGTACCGGAATCAACCGCAGCTGCAACTGATGATGATCTTTTTTATGATGCTTCATCTGCAGAGACTGATACGTCAGCAGCAACTGAAAAACAGGAATCAAAAACTCAGAAATCTGCTTCTGTGTTTACTGATACACCTTATGTGCCATCCAGTTTTGTATCAGATAATGATTTTGAGGAATTCTGACGGTAAAACGGCATACATGCCGTTTCACCTTACCGGGTTTTGCCCCGGGGCAAAACTCGTGGGACAGGTTTTGCTTTGCAAAACCTGCGTTGCATACAGTGATATGTATGACGTTTGACCTTACCGGGTTTTGCCCCGGGCAAAACTCGTGGGACAGGTTTTGCAAAGCAAAACCAGCGTTGCATACAG
>JAZLJW010000231.1:0-1305 GCA_045597345.1 Treponemataceae bacterium | reverse complement strand
ACTGACGGAAATCGTTACGTTTCTGAGGAAGTGCGAAAGCCAGCTGCCGGACAGGATGCAGAGTTTTTATGCGTTCTGTGAATCCAATATGTATGACAATCTGACGATTGACGAGGCCGAAAACCTGTTTCTATGAAAAACTTACACCTTAAGAAAGCACTCTGTGCTGTAATCATCCTGATGACCGTACTGGTCTGTACTTCCTGTTCTCTGCTTGACGGTCCAGCTGTCGGCACCGAATATACCCTGACAGTAAAAGCCGGTGCCAACGCCCGTTCTGTAGGTGAAGAACTGGCAGAAGCCGGTATCGTAAAAAATGCAAAAGTGTTCTATGGCTGGGCCCGCTATAAGAAAACCGGCATTAAAACCGGTATCTACCGGGTTAATGACGCTATGGGCGTAGAAGAAATCCTTGCCCTGCTGGAAAGCGGCAGACAGGAGTACATTGCTGTCAGTATTCCGGAAGGCTATACCGGTAAGCAGATTGCTTCGCTTCTTGAAGACCGGGGAGTAGCTGACAGGGAAGATTTTCTTGCTGCCTTTACCGATGAAAGACTTCTCAAGGAACTGAACGTACCTTCTACCAGTTTTGAAGGCTATCTGTTCCCGGAAACCTACTATTTTGATCCCGGTATGTCCGGTGAATCCGTAATCAGACTTATGGTAAAGACGTTCTTCGGTAAAATACGGGACAATGTTCCCGAACTGCTTGAAAAATCGCCGGAAGAGCTGAACTATATCGTCCGTTTTGCATCGGTTGTAGAAAAAGAATACAAACTGGAAGAAGAAGCTCCCCTTATTGCCAGCGTATTTGCCAACCGGCTCCGCATCAACATGGGACTCTATTCCTGCGCTACCGTCATGTACATCATCACTGATATTCTTGATAAACCGCATCCCAGCGGACTGACTATTGCTGATACCCGCATTGAAAGTCCGTATAATACTTATATTCATGCAGGACTCCCGCCGACGGCTATTTCAAATCCGGGGCTGGTGGCTCTGAAGGCCGCCGCAAATCCTCCCAGCACCAAGTACTGGTATTTCCAGGTAGTTGATGAAGTTGCAGGACGCCATGTCTTTGAAAAAGATCTGGATGAGCATGCCTACAACCTGAAAACCATAAAACGATAAGACAGAATGTCACTATATTAAGAAAAGTAATGCCACGTATAACACAGTCGACAATAGAAGAAGTGAACAGCCGCATTGATATGCTTTCGCTGGTCGGAGAATACACTGCACTGAAACAGCGTGGTTCCGACTGGTGGGGCTGCTGTCCCTATCACCATGAAAAGACTCCTT
>JAZLJW010000230.1:0-1173 GCA_045597345.1 Treponemataceae bacterium | reverse complement strand
ACCGAGAACGCAACCCAACGGGCAACCAGTTATCCCTTCAACCGGATTGGACCTCTGGCCGTAGATACCAGTCAGCAGCTTTTTATTGCCGATTATCTTCCCCAGGAACGGTATGAAAATGACCCTGATACCAGAATGCAGCTGCGGCAGGTTATTCTCCGATTCAATTCAGAAGGTGAATATGTCGATTACATCGGTCAGCAGGGCCCGGGTGGATCACCGTTCCCATATATCAGAAACATCTACACCACCGGCAATAATGAGATGGTTGCCGTATGCCTGACAACTGAAGGTTCAACCGTCTACTGGTTCAGCCAGGACGGATTTCTGAAATACATGATTCCCATCAAGTTTTCTGCACTGCCGGTCAAGCAGGAAGATGTTTCCAGTGATCTTTTCATCAATCTGGACAGCATCATTCCAGACTACAAAGAACAGAAACTGTATGTAAAAATTGACTACAGCCATATGGATTTTGATGAAAGTTCAAAAGTACAGTCGGGCATCAGCTATGACAAAACGCTGCTGTATTCACTGGATATCAGTACCGGTCTGTATGAAGACCCGCTGACCATTCCCGCTTACGAAGAAATCATTAATACTGAGTACAACCGCGAAACCCATCTGATTCCATACTCATTGCTGGGTGTAACGGAAACCGGCTGGATGTTTTTCAGCATTGCAGACAGCACCGGCTATACCATTATGATGGTACAACCCAACGGTCAGAAAATTCTTCGCCGTCACCTTGCCGTAAAGACTGATGATCTGGTTTTCTACAACATGAATCTTTCAAAAGACGGCATCATCAGCATGATGCTGAGCAGTGAAACGGAAACGACCATCACCTGGTGGCGTACTGATGAAATTATACAGGCTTTGAACTAATATGGACGAATTTAAGGAAGTAGAAAACAGCCGCGATAGTTCACAACCGGAGCTGGTATTCCACTATAACCGTGAAGAACGCATCAAACGGGCGCCCCGTATTGTACAGGAATTTCATGCCGGTACCAATTTCAATCCTCCAAAGGGCATTTTCCGCCGTCTGGTCTACACCCGGTCTTCACGGCTGATGCTGTTCACTATCGTCATCCTCTGTGTCGGTACCTTTGGCATCAATTTTCTGACCAGCCGGCAGAATCGTGATACCCTGCACAATGTTCCCATGAT
>JAZLJW010000229.1:0-5556 GCA_045597345.1 Treponemataceae bacterium | reverse complement strand
GGCATAAGACGGGTATTCTGGATAGACATAAGGCCGTCAATGTAGCTTTCTGAAAAACGTTCTTTAATGACCAGATTCTGTGTTTTCAGGCACTCAATGGTAATCCCTTCGTTAATGGGCCGCACATTCAATAGACAGATTTCCTGCTTGTACAGGTCCGACTGAGCGAACCGAAGTGCTGATACCAGTTTGTAAGCTACGGCACAACCGGAAATGTCTTTGAACGGATAATTGCATTCCGGCACCTTCGGGTTAACAATAATGGTACCGTCTGGCAGATCCCCCTGAGGATTATGATGATCTGTTACGATAACATCGATGTTTTTATCCTGAGCGTAGGCTATCTCTTCATGATTGCTGATGCCGCAGTCTACAGTAATAATCAGGGTACCGTATTTTGCAGCAAAATCATCAACTGCTTCCTTTGACAGTCCATAGGCTTCATCACCTTTCGGCACGCGGTATTCAACATCCATACCCAGTTCCTGCAGATAACTGTACAAAAGGGCGGTACTGGTAACACCGTCTACATCCCGGTCACCGAAAATCAGAACCTTTTCGCCTTCTTCCTTTGCATCAAGAATACGGTCAACCGCATCTTCCATGGTTGAAAAAAGAAAAGGATTATGCAGGTACCGCTTATCATCTTCCAGAAAATACAGCAGATCCTGTCCCTGGGTAAGACCGCGACGGGTAAGTATGCTGGCGGTAAGGGTATCAATATTGTACTTTCCGGACAGTTCCTTTACTAATTCCGGAGCAACCTGTTTTTTTTCCCAAACTGGCATTATCAGTGAATTTCCTTGTAAATCAATGGTTTTTGTTCTGGTGGTTCTGCGCTGTACGTAATGGCACTTTCAAGCTGAGGAAGAGCAGTGATAAAGCAGTCTTCATCTTTACCGAAAACCTGCATGATCGGTTCTCCTTTGTGTACATATTCACCCTGAACCTTATGTAATATAAAACCTGCATCGGGACAAACGGCGTCACTGGTTTTGTTTCTGCCAACACCCAGTGTTACTCCTGCCAGTCCGCAGGTATAAGCGTCAATTGAGATATAACCGTCTTCTTCAGCCATAATAGTCCGGGTAAATGAACTTCTCCGTGAATGCGATTCATAGTCTTTCATGACCTGGTCTGCATCGGCTCCCTGAAGAGAAACATTCTTCAGGAACAGTTCCAGTGCTTTTCCGCTTTCTATAGCCTGGCGGCACATCGCCATACCTTCTTCTCTGTTGGCAGCCTTTCCGCCCAGAATAAGCATTTCTGCTCCTAATGCATAGGTCAGACCGGTAACATCTTTTGGACCACAACCTTTCAGAACATCAATGGTTTCTTCAATTTCAAGCCAGTTTCCGGTACAGCGTCCCAGGGGCGTTTCCATGTTGGTAATAAGGGCGCTTGCTTTTTTACCCATAGCCTGGGCAGTTTTTACCAGACTTTCTGCCAGAGCAACAGAATCTTCCACCTTTTTCATGAAGGCGCCGCTGCCGTATTTTACGTCAAATACCAGGGCATCTGAGCCTTCTGCAACCTTCTTTGAAAGAATACTTGCAGTAATAAGCGGAATTGATTCAACAGTTCCGGTAACATCCCGGAGTGCATACAGAAGACGGTCTGCAGGAACTACTTTCTCTGTCTGGCCGGTCATGGCAAATCCCACTTCCTTTAAGTATGAGCGGAATGCGTCAGGTTCCAGCTTTACATTAAAGCCAGCCATGGACTCCAGTTTATCAAGGGTGCCTCCTGTATGGCCAAGGGCACGGCCTGACATCATGGGGACAGTAACACCGCAGGCCGCTACAATCGGTGCCAGTGGCAGAGAAATCTTATCACCGACGCCACCGGTAGAGTGTTTGTCTACAAATGGGCCGGTAAGCCCTGCAACACCGTTAAGTTCAATGACATCTCCTGAATGGAGCATGATATCGGTTAAATTGCCGGTTTCTGCAAAGGTCATCCCGTTAAAATACACGGCCATGAGCCATGCTGAAACCTGGTAATCGGGAATTTCACCTTTAACATATCCGTCAATAAGGAATTGAAGTTCTTCGCGGGTAAGTTCACTACCGTGGGGAGTATGAACATTTCCCCGTTTTTTCATAATTACATCGGTTGCTCTCATGGTATATCTCTCAGCTCCTTTTGTTACAGTATTCCCAGTTCCAGAGTATTAAGCCGCGTGTCAGCTGCCTGGGTAATCAGAAATAACAGCAGTTCGTGCAGCTCTTTTACCGGTCCCTGATGCATAGGCAGTTTTCGCGATTCAGCAGGGGGTAATGTGTTAATTCCCTGTAGGTATGCAATGCCTTCTGCAAAAAGGGGAAATATATCCTGACCTGCGGTATCTCCGGAACAATCAGGACAGACAAAACCCTGCCGGTAGCTTTGATAGTATACTACTGATTGCGGTGTTTGTCTGATATAATCAGTCAAGGAAGAGCCACAGCAGGAACAGTGGGTTATTTCAGGCTGTAACCCGAGAATAGCCAGGTACCGCCACAAAAAACGAAGTAATGCCAGATGGGAATCTTCCTGTCCGGACATTTCAAGACCTGCAAGAAATCCGGTAGCCAGCTGCCAGAGGGTTAGAAATTCATTTTCCGTATTGCCACTCTGGGTTTTTATCAACAGTTCTGCCATCAGACTGGCACAGGCATTTTTATATAAATCTTCCCGCAGGGAAGGATGGAATGACGTTACATCAAAATCGGTTATCTTTATGGATTTTTTCCCGGTGTCGTTATACAGCCACATGGTACCCTGATGGAACGGTGCTACCAGCGAACGCATTTTACTTTTTCTTCCCCCATACAGTACTGCAGAAAAGATACCTTTTTCCGGACTGAGAACGGTAACGCTGATGTTTGACTCTCCGAACGGTCGTGTAGAGAGAATAAGTGCCTGGGTGAAAAAACTGCGTTCCATGATTTGAATATACCGAAAAAGGCGGCTTTTGGACAATGAAATTATCAGGGATATGGTCCAGATATTTACATTGACTGATGAATCTGTTAATCTAAAAGGACTAGGTTGGGGTGGCCTCGAAGATACTCTGCAAAAAACGAGGTTTCCCGATGTACATTGGAGGGTGTATGGTTTTCCCATTAGAAGAACTGGTAAAATACAAAGGTAACGTTTACGAAATTACTTCAGCTGCTAGCCGCCGTGCCTATCAGCTTTCTATGCTTAAAGATCCTATCATTGAACAGTATGATGATAAAATTGTATCACTTGGTGCACGTCAGCTGTTTACCGAAGAAGTTCGCTTTCAGATTGGTGACTGATTAAGTTACTGTATTCATAATGTCTAATACCATGACGACGGGAATGTTTCGTGTAGATTCTGCGGGAAACATTCCCGTTCTTGTTATATTCGCCCCTACAGCTACTGGAAAAACAGAACTGGTATACCGGCTTTTCGGACGGGATACCGCTTCCCCGTATGCAGATCAGGCTGAAATAATCAGTGCCGATTCCATGCAGGTATACCGGGGAATGAATATCGGCACTGCAAAGCCTGATGATGCATTTCTGGAAGAACTGCCCCACCGTATGATTGATCTGTGTACGCCCGATATGCAGTTTGGAAGTGGCGGATTCAATGCTTTGGCTGACCAGTATTGCCGGGAAATCATAGCTGCAGGAAAACTTCCCGTTATCTGCGGTGGAACGGCTTTTTACATCAAAAACTTTGTGTATGGACTCCCTGATACACCTGAAGCAGACGAAGCTACCCGGCTCCTTGTGCAACAGCGTTTGGAAACAGAAGGTGCAGAAAAGCTTTGGAATGAACTGAATGAACTGGATCCTGAAAGCGCTTCGAAGATTCATGTGCATGATATGTACCGTATCCGAAGAGCTCTTGAAGTATGTCTTGCAACCGGAAAAAAACGGAGCGACTTTGGTCAGCAGAATGAGCCTCGAAAGGGGTACCGGTTTATCGTTCTGAATCTGGAGCGTCCCAGAGCGGAACTATTCCAGCGCATTGACCAGCGGGTTGTTCAGATGATGGATGAAGGTCTGGCTGATGAGTTTGAGTCGCTGGTGAAAGCCGGTTACCGTTCTGAGCATCCTGGAATGCAGGCCATAGGATACAGGGAATTTTTTATGGTTCCAGACCGCTCCGACCGGGATGCAGTCATCAGAATGATTCAACATGATACCCACCGCTATGCAAAACGCCAGCAGACGTTTATCAAGACCATGCCCATAGCCCAAACGGTTGCCGCCGATGACTATTCAGCCGTACTGAATGCGGTGGAGTCATTGCGTTTCTGATATTTTTTCACTTTTTATTCATATCTGCTCATTTTTTTTCATTTTGACATGCATATACCTTACTGAGGTGTTGAATGAAAAAAAATGTCATTGTAACGGTTTTAGTACTGTTTCTGCTGATTCCCACTACAGTATTTTCGGAGACAGGTTTTGATTTCGTCAACCAGGAATTGACCGATATCGTCTATGCCATTTCGCTGTCACGCAAGTTCCCTGTGGTCTGTGATGATACTGTGCAGGGAGTGGGAAGTTTCCGGTTTTCCGGCGGAAGTTTCGAAACTGCCTTTGATTCCTTTCTGTTGGCAAACAGACTGTACGTGGATAAGGAAAAAGACCGCTGGATTGTATCACGCATGAAGGTAACTTTTGGTGATACCGGAATTCTTACGTTAGATGCATGCGATGTGTTGCCGGAACGCATTTTTGAAGGGCTGTCGCTGAAAGGCGAACAGGTTGTCCTCTGGGATGCTCTTCCGGCTGTCCCTGTCAGTGTGCATACAGCAAATGTAACGGCTGCAGAGGCGTGTGAACAGGTTTTGTCGCAGTTTGAAGGATATGCGGTAACTGATCAGGGAAGCACCATACGGATCACCAGAAGTACAGCTCCCTTTTTACCAGGGGCTGCATTTGTTACCGGAGGCGCCCCGCAGATTCTGTTTACCAGAACAGGAGATAATCTGTATTCCGGTGCCATCGTTGATGCGTCATTCAATGACATACTTGCTCTGGTATCTCAATCGTCAGGATTCCAGTACTCATCACTGGTAAGCCAGGATGTCCATATAACAGACTGCGTGTTTGAAGACAGAAGTCTTTTCTGGTGTCTTGATCTGTTCTGTTCAAGAAGCGGTGTAACCTGGACCTGCCATGACAGTCTGTATCTGTTTGCACCGGAAGAAAACCGGCAGTGGCATCAGTGGGCAGTACTGTATGCAAATAGGGACACGATAGCCAGTCAGATACTGACCAGATTTCCCGGATTAGAGCTGCAGTGTATGGGGTCTTCGGTAAGTGCCTGTGTCAGTGCAGAAGAAGCTGCTGTTATTGCAGGACTTATATCTGTATGTGATGTACCGACTCCTGCAATGGTTGTATCATTGAACCACATAACGGCTGAAGAATTCCTAACCCGGCTACCTCCAGGGTATGAGCGTAACCAGTTTTCACCTGCAGGCTCAGAATACACGCTGTTTTTCTCTGGATCGCAAAGTCAATATGCCCGTTTACAGACACTGCTTTCTTCCGTAGATATTCCTTCGGTACCTGTCTCTTATG
>JAZLJW010000228.1:0-8906 GCA_045597345.1 Treponemataceae bacterium | reverse complement strand
AAACTATTTTTGCAAACCATCGTCTTACAGAACCGATTGCAAAAATTGTTAAAACTATTTTTGCAAACCATCGTGTTCAGAGAACCGATTGCAAAAATTGTTTAGTGCGCTCATTCTGCGGATTGTTGAAAATCTGTTCCGGGGTACCTTCTTCAAGAATTATACCGTCGTACATAAAAAGAACGCGGTCGGCAACTTCCCGGGCAAAACCCATTTCGTGGGTAACGCAGACCATGGTCATGCCGTCTTTTGCCAGCTGCTTCATAACGTTCAAAACTTCACCGACCATTTCCGGGTCAAGAGCACTGGTAGGCTCATCAAAGAGCATGACATCCGGCTTCATGGCCAGAGCGCGGACAATGGCAATACGCTGTTTCTGACCGCCGGAAAGGGTAGACGGATAGGCATAGGCTTTGTCTTCAAGACCAACAGTTTTCAAAAGTTCATGAGCCAGTTTTTCGGCTTCTGCTTTAGTCTGCAGCTTTAAGGTAACCGGTGCCAGCGTGATATTCTGCAGAACCGTCAGGTGCGGAAACAGGTTAAAGTGCTGGAATACCATACCCATCTTCTGCCGGTGTTTGTTGATATCACCTTTTTTATCTGTCAGATCAGTACCTTCAAATAAAATAGAACCACTGTCTGGTGTTTCCAGCATATTGAGACAACGCAAAAAAGTAGATTTTCCGGAACCGGACGGTCCGATGATAACTACTTTTTCACCTTTTGCTATGTGGGTAGAAACACCTTTCAATACATGCAGATTTCCAAAACTAATATTGAGATTTTCAGTTACGATCACTTTTTGCCATCCTTTTTTCAAGGCAACCAAAAAGTTTGGTTAGCCCGACGGTTAAGCAGAGATAAATCACTGCACAGGAAAGTAATGGCCACCATGCATTGTATGTGGCATTACGAATCATATCACCTGCTTTGGTAAGGTCGCATACGGCAATAAAGCTGGCAACAGAGGTTTCTTTAATCAGAACGATGAATTCTGAAGTATATGTTGGAAGAACCGCCTTTATAGCCTGAGGAAGAATAATCTTCTTCAATGTCTGCCACTGGCTTAATCCCAAAGAACGTCCTGCTTCAGTCTGCCCCTTATCAATTCCCTGAATACCGGCACGGAAAATCTCACAACAGTAGGCACCTGAATTGATACCGTATGCAATGATTGCAACAACAAGGCGGTTCATGCCCAGCGGAGCAAAGATAACAAAGTAGAAAATCATCAGCTGGGTAGCCAGTGGAATGCCGCGGATAACGGTGGTATAGACATTGGCAATAAATCGCAGCACTTTGTTGCTTGAAATCTTCATGAGTGCAAAAAGACCACCCAGAATAGTACCGATAAGAACGCCCAGGGCAGCAATAAGAAGGGTAATACCAAGCCCCTGCACCAGCAGAACCCAGCGGTCAGCGGCTATCATGGTATCGTAAAATGACTGGAACACTAAAAAAAGCTCCTTATGGATAAATATGCATATTTATACCATAAGGAGGCAATTTTATCCACCCGTACTGTATAAACTTACAGTTCGGCTGCAGTTACTGAAACATTGGTAATGTATACGCTGGTGGTATCAAGACCAAGCTCAAATTCAAGACGTGCGTAAGGGTCAGTTGCACTTTCCATGGTTACAAAGTATGCAAAATGCTGTGGTTCTGTGGTCAGCTGCGGGTGATACTCGATGGAATATACCGCCCAGCTGTTATCAGCATCACCAGAAACTTTCATGGCAATCTGACGTGGACTTTCTGCGTAGGCATCAAATTCAACACGGTATGAGTATCCCTGGGCAATTGGAAAATGCTGCAGCAGCTGTACCGAGTAGTTGTATTCTCCTACAGCCTGTACATCAACTTTACGCCAGCTGTTTCCATCTACACCGGTAACCTGCTGTGAACTTGCCTTACCGCCAAATTCACTCAGTGCCAGGAAGTACCAGTCGCGGCTCTGTACATCCATTTCATTTTCAAGCATGGCTACCGTATCTGCTTTTTCCAGGGTGCGGTCAGAAATAAAGCTGCCGGTAACCTCATCGGCAACAGTGAATTTTGCAAAGGAATCAGAATCGCGTTTTGGTTCTGGGCGTTTTACGTCCATATTGTATGGTTCATCACGCTGCCATACGCGAACATAGTCAACATACATTCTTGCTGGCAGACTGTTTGCGTCTGGTGAATATCCGGCATCAAAGGTTCCACCCAGAGCCAGGTTCAAAAGAATATAGAATGGTTTGTCATAAGGTGCCGGATAGGGATATGGTTCTGATGCTCCTTCTGCCATACTCCACCAGTCGCTGGTTTCGTAGAATACGTTACCGTCAACAGTCCAGCGGATAAGACCTGGCAGCCATTCCAGACCGTAAACGTGATAATCGGCCATGGTTTCGCCGGTGGGGAATTTGTACATGCCGCCACTGTATTTGTTGCTTGGCCATGAAGACCCGAAATGCATGGTTCCGTAAGTACGGTTTGGAAGACGTCCTCGGGCTTCCATAATATCAAGTTCTCCGCTTGCTGCCCAAACGGTGTAATCGTCAGTAGCAGGAAGCATCCAGAATGCCGGCCAGATTCCGTTTCCTACAGGCATTTTGATGCGGGCTTCAATCTTACCAAAAGTAGTAGCAAAAAGAACGGTATCGTCATCGGCCATGGTGCGCAGTCTGGCAGAAGTATATTTCATACCTTCTTTGTCTTCGCGGCGGGCTTCAATAACCAGATTACCTTTTTCAACCCAGGCATTTTCTTCGGTATAGTACTGCTCTTCCTCGTTTCCCCAGCCGTTGAGTCCGTACTGAGAACCGGTTCCCAGCTGGAATCCCCATTTAGTGCGGTCAATCTTATTGCCGTCAAACTCATCGTGCCATACCAGATGCCACCCTTCTGATTCGGGGACCTTAGTGGCACACCCGGTGAACAGTGTCAGTGCTGAAACCATCATGAAAATTGAAAAAAAACGTTTCTTCATACCTGCCGTCCTTTATAAAAGAAAACCGGTTGCCGCACTTTTTTTTTAAGGAGGAGATGGTGTGCGACACCGGATGATTATAGTGTAGGGGAGCAAGTTGAATAATGAAATATGAGTGATTTCGTTTAGGTGGAGATTTTTCGGGAGCGGGATAAAAGTAGGTATTAATTAATACACTTAGATAAGGTGAAAAATCGAGAGGCGGGATGGTGGCTGAAAAAAATTGTTGAAGCCCGGAACGATAGTTTCCATGCCGGGCTTCACCAATAACGACGATATCGAGCGTTTTTTTCAGACACCAGCACGCCGGTAGATTTTTCAAGTGTTGTAAAAACGCTTTTAATTAATACCTAGGATTTAAAAAGAAAATGGCTGCAGATGCTGTGTGAATTGCTCGCATCTGCAGCCTTATGTAGTTATGTAGGGACGAAACTATTTTCTGATAATGATTGCCTGTTCTGATTCGTAGTAGTCAACTGAGAAGTCTACGTTCTTCTTGCGTTCTTCGTTTACTGACATACCAGCAATAATCATATCAATGGTTCCTGACTGCAGGGCAGGAATCAGTGAATCAAATGCCATATCAACAACTTCCAGTTTACATCCTGCTTTTGCAGCAATGTACTGAGCCATGCAGATATCAAAACCTACAACGTTTTTACCTTCTACATATTCAAATGGAGGGAATGCAGCGTTGGTACCCATCTTAATGGTTGTTGCACCTTCCAAAGGTAATGATGCGGGAACAACGATATTTCCGTCTTCAGGCATAAAGGCTGCCTGAAGGGCTGCATATGAACCATCGGCTTTCATGGCAGCAATGGTGTCATTGATGGTTTTAAGAAGGTCAGCATTTCCTTTCTTTACGGCGATAGCATATGATTCCGGCTCGTAGGTAGCGTCAACCAGAGTCAAGTCAGCATTTTTTGAAACAATTGATTTTGCTGGCAGAAGGTCAATTACTACGGCATCAAGTGCTCCAGCTTTCAAATCAAGGGCAGCATCAATAGCGCTTTTGAAAGATGAAATCTTTGCACCTTCAACGTTGTCCTGAACCCACATTTCTCCAGTGGTTCCAGCCTGAACGCCAATACGTTTACCAGCCAGATCTTCCTGACTGTTAATTATTACCTGCTCTTTTTTTCCACCGGCAAAAAGGGTGGCAGCAACCAGCAGCATAGTCATAAGGGCTGCGAATTTTTTCATGGTAGTCTCCTGAAGAGTGAATATATATACAAACAAAGTGTATATTCATACTGTATCAACTAATATTTATTCATGCAATAGTATATTTATACAAAATAATCAAAAATATGTGCCATATAGAAATACGAAAGAATTCTCGGTATCATGAAAGCATATGAAACCAGATCAGATGCCGGAATCGGCCCTTTCACAGAGAATAGACGGAGTACCGGTTACTCCGGATGAAGTTGCAGCAGGCACCGCATTTATCCGCCTGTACCAGACCCTTAAGGCACTCCGTGCACCGGGTGGCTGTCCCTGGGACCGTGAGCAGACTGCCCAGACCATGCGCAGCGACCTGCTGGAAGAAACCTGCGAGTGTATTGATGCCATCAGTCAGAACGATGCGCCCCACGTAATGGAAGAGTTGGGCGATGTCTATCTGAACAACACCATGATTTCCTATATGTATGCCCAGGACGATGCCTTTGAGGTAGCCGATGTACTGAACGATGTGGCTGCCAAAATCGTACGCCGTCATCCCCACGTTTTCCCGGAAAGCGAAGGTGCCGTAAATGCACTGGAAGGTGGCGCCAAAACTGCTGCCGAAGTACTGACCCAGTGGGATGCCATCAAGCAGGGAGTTGAAGGCCGTAAGGAAAAGAGTGTACTTGATTCAGTTCCGGAAGGGTTTCCGCCATTGCTGCGTGGGTACAAAATGCACAAAAAGGCTGCAAAACAGGGTTTTGAATGGGATTCCGTTGACGGTGTATGGGATAAGGTATCTGAGGAACTTGCTGAACTGAAAGAAGCTCTGGCTGCCGGTAACGAAACGGAAGCAAAACAGAGCCACATTGAAGAAGAATTCGGCGATGTTCTTTCTACTTTAATAAATCTGGCACGCTGGATTAAAGTTGACCCCAATGTGGCCATGATCCGCAATAACGAAAAATTCTACCGCCGCTACACCTACATGGAGCAGAAACTGGCCGAACAGGGAAAAACCGTAAAGGAATCTTCTGTTGATGAAATGAATGCCCTGTGGGATGAAGCCAAGGCAAAAGGTCTGTGAGGTAACAAAGCGGTATGGCAAAAATCAAGCTGATTGCATTCTTTGGAAATTACGGGCCGGAGTATGCCAACACCCGCCACAATGCGGGATGGCTTTTCTGCGATGCACTAAGTTATGCAGGAGATTTGCGCTGGCAGAAAAAGTTCAAGGGTGAGTTTGCCCAGATTGAGCGGCCTTATTCTGATGGCGGGGATCCGGTGTATTTTCTGAAGCCCCTTACCTACATGAATCTTTCGGGCCAGAGCGTTCATGAACTGGCTCAGTTTTACAAGATCAAGCTGGATGAAATTCTGGTTGTCCACGATGAACTGGAATTGCCCTGCGGCACTGTCAGCCTGAAGTTTGGCGGCGGTCTTGGGGGGCACAACGGGCTTCGTTCCATGCGCGACTCTTTTGGCAGCGCTGACTGCTGGAGACTGCGGTTCGGTATCGGCAGGCCCAATCACAACGATATTGCCGGCTACGTACTGCAGCCCTTTACTGATGATGAGCGCATCATTCTGAGCCAGGCATACCCTGCGGTGGAAGACATGCTGAAAAAACTTCTGACCCGCGGGCCGGAATCTCAGCTGCAGGACTGGAAAAAGAAAAATCTGAAGGCGTAAGATGACTATATGAAACACGCCTGCGGTCAGCACTTCATGATTGGTGCAGGC
Source organism: Treponemataceae bacterium (assembly GCA_045597345.1). Taxonomy (GTDB): domain Bacteria; phylum Spirochaetota; class Spirochaetia; order Treponematales; family Treponemataceae; genus Treponema_I. Next base: position 3,019 of record JAZLJW010000228.1, on the reverse strand, counting down.
CGCGGGCGTTTTTGTTTATTCCAGATAGCCGCCGAAACACCAGCCGGTGGTGCCGGCAGGGATTGGTGAGCCGTTGCGGTCTTTACCGCCGGACTGTACTTCTACCTGAACCCAGTTGCCGGTAATGCCGTCTATGGTTTCCTTGCGGCCGGTAGCTACGATTTTTACCGGTGTGCCTTTCTGCATGGTGGTGATGACTTCGCTTGAGGTAAGTTCGGTTTTCCGGAGCCGCAGGTTGTCTGCAGCTTTCAGGATTTTTGCAGCAGCCGGTGTGGTGGGCGCCAGGGTCGATGCCGATGCCTGGTCGATTGTGATACCCAGACTGGCGTTGGTAACAGGTATCATGGTGTTGATGTCGATGTACTTGGTTTCAATCCAGCCTTCACGGCCATCGATTTTCTTGATTTTTGACCACTTCTTGTCTTTTGACTGTTCTGTTACCCACACAAAGTCGTTTTCAAAACAGTAGCCGTCGTTCTGGCTACCGTTCATGGTGGTGAGGAGCGGAATGTGGTTGGTGTTCATCTGGCCGATGATCCGGTCGTTAATGCCCATCTCGTCCCACCCGCGGTTGATGACGCGTTTAATCTGGTATTCGCCTTTTTCTACGTCAGCGTCGGTAAAGTAGATGTTGCCGTCAGGTGCTACTGTCCAGCTGTAGCTACCGATGATTTTGCCGTCAGCATCACGAGGGGGATTGAATTCGTTGGGGGCGTAGTCTTCATAGTATTTGACCTGCTTGGTCCAGGGATCAAGAATGGCAATATCGAATTTGATATTATTAGCAGGAGCTCCAGGCTTATAGGGTCCATTATCAGTATCCATTTTTCGGAAGTAAATCAATCCCTTGCTGTCTTTTGCAAAATTATTATAACGAGAATTCCATAACGCATCAAATGCAGCTCCGATTATTTCATCATCGTGGGCATTATCAAAACAGGAAGGCTTGTAGAATTCAGTAACGGTACTTAAATTAACATCTCCGAAATAGTTACTTGAAACCTTTCCATTCCGTTTGTTGAATTTCTGGCTCCACCCCAGTTCCTCACCTTTCCCGCTTTTAAGCCAGGATTCGGTTTCGCTGGCATTACGGATTCTGTAGCTGCCATCGGAGAAGAATTCAATGCTGGATAACTTATGATTCATCGAATCCTCGAAAAACAAAGTATTCCCAGTAAGGTAGAGATTGTTGCCCACGACTTCATTTTGTGAAACTTCAATTATGTATTTCATATCATTATAGGTAATATGTAAATAATAATTATTGTTTTTTGAATAACCGATGAAATACCCTCCGGAAAATGTGCCATACTGCGGTTGTGTGTTCCATACAGAATAATCTGGAATTATGTTTAATTCATCAGCTGTTCCATCTATATTCAAGGCATACCATCCACCGTGATATAAATCTTTACTTGAACCAAATACTAAAAATTGATTATTTTCAATAATCATTGATATAGTAAAAGAGGGCATTCCTCCTTCATTCGGGTCCCATTTTGTATAATATTCGAAAGGAATATTTCCAAATGGATAACTTGCAACAAGTTCTACTTTCTGGGCATAGATAATCGATGTTATTGCTATTGAAAAAAACATAATTGTAAGAACTCTTTTCATACAGGTATCCTTTAATGTTATTTTGAAGAGAGACGTCGTATCTCCCAATTTTTGAGGTGTTCCACATCAAGTTTGGATGAAAATTGCCAAGAGCCAATTTGTGGCTGATTTTCTTCCTTTTTAGTACTTAAATCTGGGTAGAAAACAGAACTTCCACCAAGCATATTCCGCTTAATTACATAATTCACCGGGCCGTTGAATACACATTCGATAACAGTAATGGACTGCAGTAACTGGTTAATTGAGGTGGCATTTCTAACAATATCGTAATTTACATCGGCGATTTCACCAATATGTGAATGTGCATAATAAATGACATCCCCAGGAACGATAGTAAGAAATCTTGAAACAAGTTCATCAAATTCAGCTTCACTGGGACCTTTATAACCAGACTCATCGCATTCAGTTACATCAGCTGAATAAAAATCAAGTCCCAGATTTTTATCATCCATATTTTGGATAATTACCTGGCTTACAATCACTTCTGATTTACTGTCAGGGTATTCACCATATTTTGTGGTGTGACCTCCCCCTGCTTTTGGCTCAGATCGTTTGATAGCATCGTTATCAAAATTACTATCGGTTGGTTTTTCAGCCCTGTCTTCAGGGAACTGCTGCCAGGTATAAATCCTTTTCTTATCCCGTGTATCACTGGTATTTCTATAACTTGCTGTCCGTTCAACAAACCCGATACAGTCGGTACCTGCTGATTTTTTTGTATTGAATTGAATAGCAGGATCCAATGGATTATCACTTATCCACAGATTTATTTCATGTCCTGTTCCTTTCTGCCTTGCTTTATCCAATTTTCCATCCACATGAGTATCGTGTTCATAAAGATCTAATCCCGGGATATATGGCTGATGGCCATTTGATGCCTCTTTCCAGTAGAATTTCCAGAAATGCATTGGTGCTTCTGTGGACCCATTCCAGGAATTAAGGTTGCCGTTTGTAACTTTTATTGCTGTTCCTGCAGGATTAACTTCCCAGGCTATGGGGGCGGATGGTGTCTTACCATTTGGGAATTCTGCATCATTAGTAGAAGCTGCAGGGTCGGCATCAGTGATTGTCTTGAAATGTGTTACCATTGCCAGCTTCTGCTGATACATCTTATAAGCAAAATCGAACGGACTATCCCAGGCATTTGCATATCCGCTTTCTGAATAGTCATAATCATAGGCTACAGAATTTCTGATAACATTTCCTTCTGTTCCTGGTGAACCTTGACTTCTGACTGGGGTAAATGCAGAATCAGCAAGAGTAATGGTTTGTCCTCCATTCCCTGCTCCCCACACCATAATAACTGAACTGAAGTTTCCATCTGAATCTTTTACCGATTCGGCTTTGTACGTCCGGTTCCATTCATTGTATCCCCATTCGGCAGCATTCCACCATGAAG
>JAZLJW010000227.1:0-15645 GCA_045597345.1 Treponemataceae bacterium | reverse complement strand
CGGAAACATGCAAGAAAACAGGAATTTGACACTGTCATCATTGATCCACCTAGAAGTGGTATGGAAAAAACTGTTTCATCATGGCTGTGTGAAGCAAAACCAAGGGTAATTGCCAGTATATCCTGTGATCCGGTAACTCATGGCCGGGACGCAAAAATACTTCTGGAAGCGGGATATGTCTTGCAGTCACTCACCCTGCTGGATTTTTATCCACAAACCAGCCATATCGAATCTTATGCAGTATTTTTAAGAACGTAGTCTGAAGCAGGCTGGAACAGAATCATGAAGGCAAAAAGTAAAGTTTTATTCTTAACCTGTCTACTTTTTTTGACGATTTCTACGGCAACCCCTGCTCAAAATGCCCAATTATCCTGGAAACTGGCGTTACCGGGATCCCCTGTCGGTACTCCGGATATTTCGTCCTTTGGGTTCTTTGCTCTTTCGGACAGTAATTCTGTAGCTTCGGTAACCGAATCAGGTATCATACTTCATCAGATTTTTCTGGATTCCCCTGTATCGTCATACAACGCGGTTCTTCCCAGTGACCACCTTTGCATTGTGTATGATGACTGCCAGACTGTTTCGCTGTGTAATCCTGACGGTATTATTCTTTGGACCATCACGTTACCCTTCCAATGTATTGAAAATCCGCGGTGGCTGGAAAATGGGGCTTTTTTGTTTGTAGGAGCCAGACAATCTGCTGCGGTCAGCTGGAATGGTTCAGTTTTGTGGACCTTTTCTCCTGCTGAACCTCATACTCTTAGTCCCGTTGTATTACCGTGTGGCAGTATCCTTTTTCCTGCTGTAAAACAAAACTCAACCACCATATATCAGGTTTCGGTGTTTGGAAAACAACTGGGGATCAGTACCCTTTCCTACCCCTTGGTTACATTGCAATCATTTCAGAATTATCTTTTTGCTTCTGATGTATCCGGTACAGTATATTGTCTTGATCCCTCCAGTGATGATTTCCTCATAAAATGGACTAAAACAAAAGCTGCTGAAACTGAAGGTTTTCTTTCCTGGATCCAAGGCAACACCGTTTATCAACTGCAATCCTCCGGGGCATATACGGAGTACCGGATATCAGATGGAACAGTTATACGGTCTGATCAACTATGGGAAACTCCCCTTCATAATCTGCGGCTTCTTCAGAAAGGGAATTATTCCGTTATTGCAGGAGATACCATAAGCAGGACCATGGTGTACCTGATTACTGATTCAGGGGAAATCGCATGGATGAAGAGTTTTCCAACCAAAGATCCGGTTTTTATGACATATTCAGGAGTATTATGTCAGTATCAGAATGACTGGACCATAACCGGTTGGAAAACACCATACCGACATACACCAGAAGTTCTCCATCGCAATCATTTCCTGCACTCCGAGTTATTACCAGATGAGATTGGGTATTTGTTTGATAGCCTTAACACGATGATGTACCGTGCATTATCCAGTTCTGCAGTGTCATCCAATATTCAATACGGTGAACTTGGTGTAAAAATGAATGATTATCTTGCGGTTATTGAAGCGGCTGCACTTTCAGGATGGGATGTTTCTGCCTTTTTTTCAGAAATCATTAAAAATGAAACCAATACAGCCATTCTTAAACAGACCATAGTGGCATCAAGTAAAGCTCCCTATGATATCTCCAGGCAAATTCTTTCAGCCTTAGAACACCGACTTTCCTACAACAGGGCTGGAATTTTTGATGATTCTTTATGTTTTGAAACCTGTAATACGGTATTCAGCATCTGTTCCTTTATGGGAACGCCAGCAATAATTAATCAAGGGCAACGTATTCTGACCAAAATGATTGATCCATTGTACAGCACTAAAGTCCAGACACAGGCAATCTTAACCATTAACAAATTGATTAATTTGCAAAAAGAAACACAAAAATAGGATTTTTTTCTAATTCTATTCTGTAAAATTGATTTCTTTCTATGACGTGTATACACTGATGAGTATGAAAATTGTCAGAGTAAAGCCATTTTTTGTACTATTTGCGTTGTGGTTCCTACTGGTACCAGTTTCAGCTCAAGGAGTAAATACATCAGAACTGCAATCGGTTGTTAAGAATCCTGATAGTATTACCTTTTATAATTATACAGGCCCTCATACGGTTATCAGTACCGCAGCACAAATACGCGGTATTGGTAGTGAAATAGCAGTTCCCATTACCGGCGATTCAGGTACAGCAAAAAAGACCGGACAGGAAGACCGGTATACGGTTTTGCATATTGTTGATTCTGCTGAAACAGCTAAGTTAGACGCAGATATTCTTATTCTTGGTATTAATGCCGGGGTTGATCATATCAAGAACCTGCGACGCATTATTGCCGGATTTCTCACCCAGGCATATGGATATTCCACAGAAGACAGTGATACCCTTGCTGTCTTCATTACTGTATATAATGCTGTAAACCGTGGAAGACTTGATACGTTCAGGGAAAAATACAAAAACGCTGTTATTGAAAAGCTTACTGCTGCTTCATGTGGATTATCAGTACACTGGGAAGATTGGGCGGGCAATACACAGATTGTAATTCCACTTTTGAGTCCTGTAGATGGTGGATTAAGTACCATTGATACAACCGTGATTTCCAGCAAAGAAGTAATTGATAACCTTCGTTCCGGAGATGACCGTGGTGTTGAAGACCGGAAAAACCTGGTGAATTTAAAAGAACGTGAAGCAGATGAGGCTTTTACAGAAGCTAAACAGGCACAAATAGAGTCAGTTAAAGCAGCCGAAGAAGCACGGGAAGCTGAAGCTGAGGCAGAAGACCATAAACAGGCCCTGATACAGGCACGGGAAGCTGAACGTATGGCTTTTGCAGAAGCTGATGCAGCTCAGAGAACGGCTGATGCATATCCTGATGATCCTGCTGCTCAGGAGTATGCTGCTGATGCAAAAGCTGCCGCTCTGAAATCAGCTGAAAACACCGCTGCAGTAGAAACTCAATATGAAAGCGCTAAAGAAAAAGCTGAATCTGCAAAAGAATTAAGCGCAACAAAGAGCCAGGAAGCAGCAGAGGCTCAACAATTTGCTGACAGAAAAAATGCCGAAACAAAAAGTGAAAGAATTGCTATTGCTTCGGATCAACAGAAAAATATTCAGGATGCTGCTGAAGCTCGGAAAATAGAAACATCCTATGGTCTTCTCTACAACGAGAAAACTGATTCCAGCACTATGATTGTCATTAATGCTGCAACAGGAAAAACATTGAAAGAGTCTCCTGTTACCGATATCCGTGGAACAAATATATTCCCTATTGAAGAAGGATTTATTGCAATTGCTGGAAGGAATGATAGAAAAAATCAGGCCGTTAAGCTTGTAATTATTGATACAGAATCTATGGAGATAATTGCACAGTCAGTAGAGTCTCTTTCAAGTGATTCTGCTTTGATCTGTTATCAGGGACTGTATTACGGTGTCATTGTAGATGGTAAAAAATGTTTTATCGGATGCTGGTCTGAAAATCTGCGGCTTCAGGCTAAATCAAAAACAGAAGTCATAGAAAAAGCGCCGCTCATCATTACTGATAAAGGTGTAACTGTTACAACTGTAGAAGGCAAAGGTGCTCTGCTAAAGATTGATACTTTGGAAGAAGTTAACTGAAATAAAAAAGGCTGCCAAATTATTATTGGCAGCCTTTTTTGTTTACCGTACTTTTGCAAGTGCTTTTTCGTACACTTTCAGGTACTCTTTTGCACTGCCTTCCCAGGTAAAGTTCTGTTCCATGGCACGTTTTTTCATGGCTTCAATATGGTCACGTTTGTTGTACCAGGCATAAACTGCCCAACCAACGGTATCAAATACTGCATCAGGAGTCAGGGCATCCATAACAAAACCAGTTCCGTTGCCGGTTGCTTCATCATAGTTCTGTACAGTATCTGCAAGACCTCCAGTCCGGCGTACAATAGGCAGTGTTCCATACAGCAGCGAATACATCTGATTCAATCCACAGGGTTCATAGCGGCTTGGCATCAGGAAGAAGTCAGCACCTGCCTCAATGAGATGACTTAATGCATCGTCATAGCCGATATATGCCTTAAAGTTGGGCAGTTTTGATTCCAGGGCACGAAGTTCATTTTCGCACCATTTTTCTCCGGAACCAAGAACAACCATCTGGATTTTCATTTCGGTACACATACGGTAGGCACATCCATAGGATGGAGCGAATACTTCTGCAATACCCTTCTGATCTGCAAGACGGGTAATGATACCGATTAACGGCACATCAGGATCTGCATCAAGGCCCATTTTTTCCTGAAGAGCTGCTTTATTCTGAGCTTTTTTAGCCAACGTTTTTACGGTGTAATTTGTCGGAATTTTCTTGTCCTTTGAAGGATTCCATACATCAGTATCTACACCGTTAAGAATACCGGTTAAATCTCCGCTCCGAGAACGAAGGATACCATCCATACGGAAACCATTTTCCTGCATCTGAATTTCCTGTGCATACGTTGGAGATACCGTTGTCAGCTCATGACTGGAACAAAGTCCGGCACGAAGGAAGTTGATACGGTCATAATCCTCAAAACCGGAATCGTAAAAGTGTTCCCATTCCAGACTGGTAAGGGGGAAGTTTCCTTTATCATAATTTCCCTGGTATCCCAGGTTGTGAATGGTAAATACGCTGGCGGTATGGGCAAATTCAGTCTTCCAGCGTTCATTAATCTTCAGCAGTGTCGGGGCAAGACCTGCCTGCCAGTCGTGACCATGGATGATGTCAGGGTACCAATTCAGTTTGCGGCACAGCTGGAATGCTGCATTATCCAGAAGACTGAACCGGTACGGGTTATCAGAGAAATCCGGTTCTGCAGGAGTTCCATAAATACCATCACGTCCAAAACATTTTTCATGATCAATGAAATAGGTCTGAACGTCTTTGGATCCCGGCAGTGTCTTATGATAAACAGCCGTCCAGTTTTCTATGTATCCGGTGTAAACTCCCATAGGCCCTTCAAGAAGTTCCAGGGTATCGCGGTCAATTTTGTAGTACCGCGGCATAATAATCTTTACATCGTGCCCCAGTTTTTCCAGTGCAATTGAAAGTGCTGCAACAGCATCAGCCAGCCCTCCGGTTTTTGCAAAAGGTACACATTCTGCAGTAACCATTAAAATTTTCATATTACCACTCCTCCCGGGCCTGTACAAAAGCTGCACGCGAGCCCTCTATTGATTTCTGTGAAACACAGTAAGCAAGACGAATCCATCCCTCACGTCCAAATCCGCTGCCTGGTACACCAAGAATGTTAAACTTTTTCAAATGATCACAGAATGCTCCGTCAAGAGTTTTTCCTTCCGGAATCTCTGTACCTGCCTTTTTCCCTTCCGGAACTTTACAGAACAAATAGAATGCACCGTCGGGAGAAGCGTAGGAAATACCTGCCTCGTCAAGAATGCCGGTTAAAATATCTCTGCGGATTGCATACAGTGAATAGTCAGCTTTAGCATTCCAGCATTTTGCAATAACACGCTGGAAAAATGCCGGAGCATTAACGTATCCAAGCGTTCGTGTTGTATAGGTAACTGCGGCTGCTACTTCAGCGGCATCAGGACAACGGGGACTGATTGCTATATATCCCAAACGCTCACCCGGAAGGCTTAAGTCTTTTGCAAATGATGAAACAACGATGGCACTGTCGTAATACTGGAATACGGGAGCAACTTCTACACCGTTATACACAATGTTCCGATATGGTTCATCAGCAATAAGATAGGGAGTACGGCCGCATGCTTTTCCATGTTCTGTCAGTACGGCTGCAAGAACCTTTATGTCGTTACGGCTGTATACTTTTCCCGTAGGATTATTGGGAGAATTGATGAGAACGGCGGCCGTTTTACTGCTCAGCTTTGCTTTGATGGCAGCGATATCCAGTGAGAAGTCATCTGCAGCCGGTACCGGAACAAGTTTTCCGCCGTGATTAGCACAGTAACTGCGGTATTCTACAAAGAAAGGTGCTGGAACAATAACCTCGTCACCGGCAGAAAGAATTGCCTTAAAGGTGGCGTTTAAGGCTCCTGCAGCGCCTACAGCCATTATAACATTGGTAAATGGTACTGAATCACTACCTGATAATTCCTGTTCTTTAGAAACCTTATCTGCAATTGCCTCCCGTGTTTCCTGATACCCGGCATTACTCATGTACCCATGACTTCCTTTAGGCGCATTCAGTGCTTCTTCTTTTATTGCAGCCAATACTTCTTCCGGCGGTTCAAGATCCGGATTTCCGATACTGAAATCGAAAACATTTTCTTCGCCATATTTTTTCTTGAGAGCGATTCCCTCTTCAAACATCTTTCTGATAAAAGATGAACCTTCCATTGCTTTTTTTATATCTGGTGCTATAGACATATTACATCCTCGTATATTCAGTGTATCATAAGCTAAAAATCCTGCAAGTAGTTGAATTATCGATACAGATGTTTTATACTTAAATCATGATTCTATGTTCCATCCTGGCTTTTGCAATTTCAGCCATTACCATACCTTTCATAATAAAATTCTGTCATAAGCACGGTATTTACGATTCTATCAATGAACGGAAAGTTCATACCGGTAAAATTCCACGACTTGGATCCGTAGGTTTTGTTCCTGCTTTTACTATTGGTGTAATTGCATATCTGTTCATGCAGAAACAACCGTTTAGCCAGGTAACTCATGTAATCCCGCTGGTTATTGCAGGCTTTATTATCTTTATTTTTGGTGTATTTGACGATTTAACAGAAATGAAGGCTAAGGCAAAACTTTTTGTTCAGATAGTTGCTGCTGCCATAGTTGTTTTCAGCGGATACCGGTTCACTAACTTTTACGGCTGGGAGTTACCGGTCTGGATTCAAATAATTCTGACCATGGGATGGATAATAGGTGTTGTCAATTCTTACAACCTTATTGATGGAGTTGATGCCCTTTGCGGTGGACTTTCGTGTATCTGCAGTTTGACTCTTGCCTATATTTATATTTCTGTAGATACCACTGCAGCTGCAACATTTGTCATACTCATTGGTGCCGTACTTGGATTTCTGTTATACAACAAACCTAAAGCAAAAACATTCATGGGAGATGGTGGCAGCCAGTTCCTTGGTTTCATTATCTGTACATTGCCATTATACAAAACCGATACTGTCTTTGAACCACAGAAACTTTCACTGATTCTTCTGGTATGTGCACTTCCAGTCTTTGATACTTTAGCTGCAATCTGGCGTCGGGCACGTGAACACCGTTCATTCTTCAGTCCTGATAAAGCACATCTTCATCATAAATTAATGAATCTTGGATTCCATACACCAGGTATTCTGGTAATCTTATACTGTGTTCAGATTCTTTTATGTTCGGTTGTTGTGGGGAGTATTGCAATTGGCGGAGAAAGGGCCCTTATACTTCTGGTTATCGGCTATCTTATTGCTATTTTATTCTTTACCATCATTCACTACACAAATCGTGCGGTAAATCAAAGCAAGCAGCCAGGATTCAAGAATGAACTTGATGAGCATTAAGTATTGATTCCTACATTATTCTTATTAAATTAGTCAATACATAAGAAATCTGGTGGTATTTATTTCAGTAAAGTTTTCTTTTGTATAGTTTATTAACAATGAAGGATATAAAAAAAGCTTCTGCCTGAAGACAGAAGCCTTTTTTATTTACCTGATCAGATTAGAACCAGAAACGGAAACCGATATTTACAGGGAAACATGCAATGATTGGATTTATAGTAGGATTACCACCAATCATGATAGTTGGCTGCCATGCAATCTGAGCGTATAATTCAAAATGCTTTACAAGGAACAGATTAAGACCACCAACCAAGCGAGGACCAACACCAAACTGAGCGGCATTTCCTGCAACTGCAGCATTAACAGCAAGACCAAATCCGTAGAAATAACCGAATGGTCCAACTAATTTTGGATTTCTAATCCATGCATCACCGGTAACACCAACACTCACACCGTTAGATCCAAAAGGACCTACTTCAACGGCAAACAGATAAGGGCTGTTGAGCTTGAATGTCAAGGCACCATTTCCTTTTTCACCGATTACATAACCACCCTGAACACCAATACCTACTGCAAATACGCTTGCAGAACCAACAAGGAACAAAACTGCAAACAATGCAATAATTTTTTTGTTCATACAATAAACTCCTCTCTCCCTGATGGGATTAATTTTCATTTAAATTATACTTTGGATAGACATAGTGGTCAATTAACGTGAAGACAATTTTTTTATCACAATATCTGTACAAGACTTTGATAACATCGAAAAGATTTCATCTGCAAAAGTATCATTACCTTCAGCTTTACTTAACACCGCTAATTCATAGAACCCCCGCCACACACTCTGGTTTTCCAGCCATGCTACGATATCACTATACTTAGTACATGTTTTGAAAAATGAACCTAAATCTGTAAATTCAAAACGCTGATCCCGTTCTTCCAGAACTTCATACAGTCTGGTGAAAGATAGTAAAGAACTTAATACAGCAAACGTATAAGCCTTATCAGTGTCCCCTTTATTTTTGTAAAAAGTGGTAAGTTGAATTGCAGCATTAATACTTTGTGGATGAGAGGCACGGTACAGTTTGAAGAATTTCGTTGCCGATTCCTGTATATGTGAGTTATCAACCGCAGCCTTTAAGTAAGGTGATATGCCATCACCTCTGGTGAACCACGGGTTATAGTCGAGAATATTCATAAGCATAATCTCATATAACCCATCATCTCCGGATAATTGGGCAAGATATGCCGTCTGATAAAAAATATCGATCTGCTGTTCTGGAACATCTAATGCATAGGCATGGTCTAATGCAGAAAAATAGAACTCTTTGGCAATATCATATTCACCTTCAGCCTGGTAGATCTTACCTAACAAAAATTCAGCTTCAGGGTACACTGAACGATTAATATAATAGTTTTTTATTTCAGTTATTGAATTTCTGAAGAAATCAGCATCATGCAGAAGTAAAGCCTCATCAATGATTGCAACAGCACGAGATTCCAATCGGGAAACAAGTATTTCCCGAACGTCAGGAATCATGTCTCCTGCATTCTGAACTGCCAATGGAATTAAAGCGTTTAAAAGAGTTTCTACATAAACGGTACTCTCTGAGACACGCTTTTCTTTTGCATTTTCAGTTAACTTTAGAGCAATTCCTAAATTACCATTTTCAAATTCAATTTCCGCATTATCAAGTAACTGCAGGGCAGATCGGGTATCCTGACCAAAAACATCAGAAGATATAAAAATGAATATGATAAAAATGATGAAACTCTTATAACGCTTAAAACCATTCACAGTGACAGTAATTCCTCTCTAAATGCTTTATCGGCATTTTCCTTTAAGGCATTCAGTCTTTCCTGAGGTGTATCGCCGGATAGGCCAAAATCATCTGCTCTAAGAGTGCGGACAATCTCACCATGCTTAAAGATAAGAACGCTGTCTCCAGTGCCACAGATACCAAGATCTGCATGTTTACCTTCTCCGGGGCCGTTTACAACACACCCCATAACAGCTACGGTAACATTTTTATCCAGGCCCAGTAATTCAGGTTCCCATCTGGAAACAAAATCATGCACGTCAAAGCCGATACGGCCGCAACGTGGACATGATACCAGCGTTACGCCACCGGTACGCTTACCGCATTCACGGAGAATTTCACGGCCAGCAATAACTTCGTTCTGAGGAGTATCAGAAAGACTTACCCGGATGGTTGAACCGATGCCTTCATTCAAAAGGTGGCTGAATGCCAGAGTACTCTTTACGACCCCTCCAATAATAGGGCCGGCTTCGGTTACGCCGATGTGCAGTGGGGCATTGTATTTTGCGGCAAAAGCTTCGTTTGATTCGATGGTTTCACGAACACTGGAAGCTTTCATGCTTACAACGTAATTGGTGAAATCAAGTTCTTCAAACATAGCAGCTTCACGGGCTGCGGTCTCTGCCAGGGCTTTGGCTCTTGTTATGGTTCCGGCAGCAACTGCATCGGCAAGATCCCGTGGCAGGCTTCCCGTATTTACACCAATGCGGATAGCAGCACCTTTATCACGGCACTTGTTTACTACAGCTTCTACCCGCTCCCGACTGCCAATATTACCGGGATTAATCCTGATTTTGGCAACATTGCCGTCAAGGCAGGCAAGAGCAAGTTTGTAATCAAAGTGAATGTCTGCAACCAGCGGTAACGGAGAAAGCTCTGCAATGGCGCAAAGTCCCTCTGCACTGGCCATATCGGGAACAGCAAAGCGGACAATATCACAGCCTAAAAGGCCAAGTTTTTCAATTCGGTCAATAATAGAAGAAAGGGCTTCACGGTTGTGTGCTACATCCGTAATGCCCTCTTTCCACATAGTCTGAATAGAAACGGGGGCATTGCCCCCGATTTCCAGACGTTTGCATGACCCGGTACCGCCTAAGGAGACGGTACGAGGAGTTTGAAATGTCACTATCAGTAAACCTTAGTTGTACAGGAAAGAGAAAACCATTGCGAACAATGCAACAGTTTCACAAAGACCTACAACCATGATGTACTGTGCAAAACCTTTACCGGTTTCACCCATTGCATCAGAACCGGCAGCACCTGCTTTTCCCTGAGAAATAGCAGACATGGCCATTGCCAGACCTGAGAAAATACCCAGAGCAAGCATACCACCTTCGTTGGCACCATTAGCAATTTTTCCGAGCATCTGCTGCATCAGAAGGAAGCCGTAAATGGTCTGGGTAAGAGGTGCACCAGCGAATACAGTCAGAATGAATGGTGCTGGTTTGTTGTTCATGTAACAGCGTTTCCATGCGCCAATTGCTGCCTGACCTGCGGCACCAATACCAATTGCAGAACCAATTGCTGCAATACCAAGAACACAAGCTGCTCCAAAATAACCTAACATAATTAATCTCCTTTAGCATTATGGTGCATTCCGAATGCTGACTGCATTCTTAGCACCTGCTGTAAATCTTTTATTTTTCTACCGTTTCACTGAACGGTTTATAACTGAATCCACTCCATGACATACCTAAGTGACTTGAGAACTCAAGAGTATTCAAACGTACACCATGAACAATTACTGACAGTAAGTTCAGTACCATGTTCAGACCATGTCCGAAACACAGCAGCAGAACACCTGCAAAGATAATGAAACCACCAAGCATTGGGCCTGCCATGTTGTTGACCGTTTCAGAAATTGCAGAACCTGCAAGACCTACAGCCCACAGACGGATGTAAGAAACAATATCAGAGAAGTTGTTTACTACACCAAGCAGAACAGAAACAATGTTCTTCAGGCTTTCCAGAATTGATTTTCCAACAGAACCTTCGTAGTTGGCAAAAACAAAACTGAGAGCAAAACCACCACCGATAACGGGAATTGCCCAGCTTGGAAGGGGGAAACGGTCTGCATCTACTACCATGTTAAGAACAAGGAAGAAGAGCCCGAAAACCATACCAAGAGAACCAAGTTCACCGAATGCTTTCAGTGATCTGATATTGCGGACAATGCCTTTCAAATGAGCAACAGAAAGCTGAATCAGTGCCAGAATAAAGCAGAATACCTGCAGGTTCTGACTGATCAGATCTTTTGCTTCAGCTGATTCAGCAGCAGTTACATTAGAAAGTGGTAATGGTCCACCGGTCAGAGACAGGTTCTTCAGCCAGTCTGGCAGAGAAGCAACCGGAATACCGAACCAGTTACAGGTAACCATACCCCACAGCATAGTGGTAGCACCAAGCAGCATCAGGAGACACAGTGCAGGAGCTGGTTTTCCTTTGCTTTTCAACATTGCAAAGAGTGCAGCTACTACCATCAGAAGACCATAGCCACCATCGCCGAAAATCATACCGAAGAAGATACAGAAGAACAGAAGGAACCAGCCGGAAATATCGTATTCGGTATAACCGGGAACGGTACCCAGAAAGTCTGAAACCGGATAAATCAGGCTGACAAACTTATTATTCTTCAGTTTTGTAGGAACCGCATCGTCGTCATTTGGATCACATGATGCATATCCCCAGTTTTCTTCTTTTGCAAGAGCTTTTACAGCGTTTTCGTCTTCAGCAGGAACAAAGCCGGTAATCCAGGCAAGTGCATGGCTGATATCTTCTTCGTGTTCCATACCAGAGAAAACGTTTTCAAACTCTATTTCTTTACCGCTGATACCCATACCAGCTTTCAATACTGAAAGTTTTGCAACTGCTGCATGGAGTTTTGCATCTACATCAGCAATAGTATTACGGGCATCTTCAATTTCACCAAGCATTGTTTCGCTTGATTTTGAAGGCAGTGTTATTGCAAATGCTTCTGGAGGAAGCCCTTCCGGACGACCTTCGGCTGCATTAAGGAGCAGGAAACGGGTAGTTCCTTTATCACTGTTAACGTATACTGTCTGAACATCCTTACCGATACTGTTGTATTTATTGGCTGGAATTTCATACAGCGAAAGGTTTACACCTTTCTCCTGAAGATATATTAAGTCTTCAGGGCTTACTTTGCCCCATTTTGCAAAACGTTCAAGTTCAACGTTATTCTGAATAATCAGCTGTTCTGCCGTCTTTTTGGTTTCAAAAAGACTAAGAACTTCTTTTGCAAAAGCTAAAGATTCCTCAACTGTCACATTGTCAGCAGCTGCAGGAACAAGAGCTTTTGATTCTGCCTTACTCAGCTTAACTTCTGAAAGCTGCATGAAAGCAGTTTCCAAAGTGTTGAACTCACTTTTATTACGTGCCAGAACCTCACCCTTTCCTTCTACATCAGAAAGGTGAACAAGGCCGGCTTTGCGTAATTTCTTAAGTGCTTCCTTTTTTTCTGAATCAAGAACAACAAGGAATACTTTCTTCATTGGAACAATCATTCTTTGTCCTCCTCGGTTGCAGTTTCTGCATCAGCAGACTTAGAAGCAGCTTCTTCAAGATTCTTCTTAGAGATTTTACCGCGTACAACTGCAGCAACCTGCTGGTCACCCAGGTATACGGTAATCATTTTAATGTTAGCCTTTGTATCTGGAATCTTTACCTTTTCAAACAGGTTTACACGCTGTGTTGTGGTACGTAATTCCTTAGACAGAAGGCGGACCTGCTCATCAAGCACGTCAGCTTCCAGGTCATAAGACAGTGCTTTTTCCATACGGTCGGCAGCAAGATCAATCCACAGCGGAGTTTCATACAGATCGTAGTCTCCACGGGCAAAATCTGCACCTTCGTAGATTGGAATAGTTACACCGGCTATATTACCCGTACTTTTCCTGATGTTCTTAACGGTAACCATATCGCTTTTAAATGCGTCCTGTTCACCAAAAACGGCAATCCACTGCTGGAATTCTTTTTCCAGAGCTTCCCGTTTTGCACGAACTTCTTTGGCCCGTTCATCAATAGTGCGGATTTCAGACTGAAGCTGCTGTTTTTTGAGCGTCAAGGTAGGAAGATAGCGCTTGTACATTTTAAGCGCATCTTTCTGAGCCTTCAGTTCATTTTTAGTCAGCTTAATAGTTGCCACGTACTACTCCGTTATTTGTCTGATGGCCAATACTGGGTAATAAGTTCAGACTTGATACCGGTTTCCTCTTTATTGAAACAGGCAGCAAGGATTTTCCAACCCATGTCCAAAGCGCCTTCAAGTGGAATATTAATTGAAAGGTCCATCATCTGTTTTTCGAACATTTCACCATATTTCAGCAGCTTTTCGTCCCATTCTGACATCATAAAGCCCATTGATTTCTTTTCAAGGGTATCTTTGTATGAAGAATACAGACGGATCATACCATCCATGAGGGCACGGTGGTCATTACGTGTTTTACCGTTAACGTTCTGCTTCAGACGTGACAGTGAACCGAATGGTTCGATACGTCCACCTTTCAGGTAATACTGACCTTCGGTAATGTAACCGGTGTTGTCTGGTACCGGGTGAGTAACGTCGTCACCAGGCATGGTAGTTACGGCAAGAATAGTAACTGAACCGGCATCATCAAAGTCTACGGCTTTCTCGTAGCGTGCAGCCAGCTGAGAATACAGGTCACCGGGATAACCACGGTTTGATGGAACCTGTTCCTGGGTAATGGCGATTTCCTTCATGGAGTCGGCAAAGTTGGTCATATCGGTAAGCAGTACCAGTACGTCTTTACCCTGCAGTGCAAACTGTTCTGCAACAGCCAGTGACATATCAGGTACCTGCAGACATTCTACGGTTGGGTCTGCTGCAGTATGTACGAACATTACGGTGCGGCTTAATGCACCACCTTCTTCCAGTTCACCTTTGAAGTACAGGTAGTCATCGTATTTAAGACCCATACCACCAAGGATAATTACGTCAACTTCAGCCTGCATTGCAATGCGGGCCAGCAGCTGGTTATATGGTTCACCAGAAATTGAGAAAATAGGCAGTTTCTGTGATACAACCAGAGTATTGAACATATCAATCATTGGAATACCGGTACGGATCATGCGTTTTGCAACAATACGTTTAGACGGGTTAACTGATGGTCCACCGATGGCAACCAGGTTGTCTTTAAGGGCAGGACCCTTATCACGGGGTTCACCGGCACCGTCGAAAATACGTCCCAGAAGGTCTTCTGAGAAAGAAACCTGCATTTCGTGGCCAAGGGAGCGGATCTGGGCACCGGTTGAAACACCACGACCACCGGCAAATACCTGGAGTGAAACCAGGTCTCCGGCAATACGGTTAACTTCTGCAAGAGAAGTACCGAAAGATGTTTCAATTTCAGCAAGTTCACCGTATTTTACGCCTTCAGCGCGAACGGTAATTACGCTACCGTTAATTGATTCAATTTTGCTGTAAATCTTTTTCATAGTTATTCACCGTCCTTAAGAAGTTCTGCGGCTTCTGCGGTAAAGGTACCATTCTTAGATGCATACAGGTCTTCAATCTGTTTTTCAATAGACTTGAATTTATCAGACTGCCATGGAGAATAGTTCCAGTCCAGGAAGGTCTGACGCATATTGTTGAAGTATGCACGTGCTTCGTCTTTTCCTGGCAGATCAAAGTCTGAACCAAGAACAGCAAGCAGTTTCTTGAATACGTAAGTCTGGCGTTCTACGCTGGCAGCAGAGTCAACTTCATCGAACGAGTTCTGCTGGAAGTATACAGAGTCCAGGAAATCTGACTTAAGGTAAGCGATAAAGTCTTCAGTTGAAGTACCTTCTTCACCTACTACTTTCATCATCTGGCCTACTTCAGTACCGCGACGCAGTGTTTTTCTTGCATAAGAAACCCAGTCTTCACGGATAACAGACTTGTATTTTGACCATGAATCCAGTGGGTCAATGGCAGGATATTTGCGTGCATCTGAACGTTCACGAGAAAGACCGTGGAATGAACCAACTACTTTCAGTGTTGCCTGGGTAACAGGTTCTTCAAAGTTACCACCGGCAGGAGAAACGGTACCACCAATTGTTACTGAACCGGTTGAACCGTCATTCAGTTTAACGATACCTGCGCGTTCATAGAATGCTGCGATATATGATTCAAGGTATGCTGGGAATGCTTCTTCACCGGGGATTTCTTCCAGACGGCCTGACATTTCACGGAGTGCCTGAGCCCAGCGTGACGTTGAGTCAGCAAGAAGCAGTACATGAAGACCCATCTGACGGTAATATTCAGCAAGAGTAACACCGGTGTAAACAGAAGCTTCA
>JAZLJW010000226.1:0-11611 GCA_045597345.1 Treponemataceae bacterium | reverse complement strand
TGTACCTCTCAAATATGGTTTATTTGCAAAAAAATGCAATGTTTGCAAAATTTTCAGTAGTACGCACTATACTGTAAAGAGCGATATGTTGCAATAGGATGTTACTTGAACTGCGACAGCCGGTCACCGATACTGTCAATGCTGTCGTTCATCTCTTTACTATATTTGTTCAACTGGTATTGATTTTCCTGAATCTCATCAGTATCAGTCGTTATTTCTTTCATTCCCTCCCGCATCACTACAGTTGCATCCTGCAGATTACGCATCTGATCAAGAATAGTTCTGCTGCCAGCAGCCATTTCTCCACTTGAGGTACGAACTTCATGAGTCGCATCATTCAAAACAGAAAGAGCTTCTACAATCTGTTTTGAACCAGATTCCTGCTCTTCCATTGCAGCAGAAATCTGCTGAACCAAAGTACTGGTCTGATTGATTTTATCAGTAACATTGACGTAGGTTGCCTTAGATTTAGCACTGTCCTCAACGATTGAACCAATCGACCGCTGTATCTGCTTAAGCTGAAATCCAATAGTCTTTGACTGTCCGGCAGATGTTTCTGATAGTTTTCGGATTTCATCGGCAACAACACTGAAACCACGACCAGCTTCACCTGCATGAGCTGCTTCAATGGCGGCATTCATAGCAAGCAGGTTTGTCTGACTGGCTATTGATGAAATAACTTTATTGGCTTCCTGCAACATTTTTGACTGTTTATCGATTTCAATAATTTTCGCATTAACTTGTTCCTGAACTGAAATACCTGCAGCAGATTCAGATTCCAGCTTGTCAAAAGATTCTGCAAGAGTTTCAACCGACTTATTAACAGACTGAATATTACCAACCATTTCTTCCACAGCACTTGAAGCAGAGTCTACACTTTGAGCCTGAGTAGAAATCATGTGGCTGAGAGACTCGATATTAGCAGAAATCTGATTTACTGCTCCACTTGCTTCACTGACACTTGTCGTTTGATTTTCGATTGCTTTTGAAAACTCCCCTACACTTGCAACGATTTTTGCAGTCGCATTAGAAGTCTTTTGAATTCCCTCATTCAAATCATTGCCTGAAGCAATCAATTCATTGTCAGAACCTTTTACAGATTCAACTATTTCCTGCAGATTAGACATAAACTGATTAAATCCCATAACCATCCGTACAATAAGAGACATTGTTCCTGCTTTAGGAGAATCCATACGCCGCGACAAATCTGCATCACCAGAAGCCATTGCCTGAATTACACCATTCATAGCCCGCAGTGGTTGGAGGGCACGGCGGACAACAACAATAGTAGCAATGTTGAATGCAAGAAGAAGCAGTATCAATACCGGCATTGCAATATTTGATATAAAATCGATGAATCCATAGGATTTGAACACAACCAGATTCCATCCAATATCTGTAAGGGGGTATATGGCATAAATACCACTACTATTGGAATAGATTGTTTCTTCTCCACCTACCAGAAACTGAGATGCTTCGAGACCGGTCAGAACCGAAGGGATTGCAGCATGACGTTCTACCAGTGATGAATCCAGGGCAGTGGTAATTTCGAAAGAATCATTATAAAAGTACAAATCTATTCCGCTGCCCTTAATATCTGCAAACGTACGGTCCGTATATGTATTAAGAGGAACCTGGGAACCGCACATACCGATAGCTGTGTTGTAATACCGTACCGGAACATTGATTCCCAGACTCGTCCTGCCAAGTTCAGGATTATAGCTGACGGTAAAGTTGAAAATCGGGGTTGCATACATGGTTTTCTGCCACCAGCTATGATCCGGATTTGAAACATCAACATGGTAAGAAAACTTACAGTCAGTATAAAAATTCATATCTATGGCATTAGCATAGTAGATGTTTTTTCCTAAAAAAGTATTCTGATATGCAGAAAACTCAGAAAGAGCACGACTTGCTTTCTCTGAATCAGTAGGGTCCCTCATGTATTCAACAATAGAAACCGTCTTTGCCATTTGGGTAGCAAGAGTAATTTGGGAACTGATTCCGTTAGCAAACTCCAGACCTTTTACCTTTGCCATTTGACTGAGCATTGTGGCATATTTTGAATCAAAAGACCTTTTTGCACCGTAATTAAGAAAAATTACAGAAGCGGGAATCAGTACAGCGGCTAAAAGAACACGAAGAACAATCTTAATTTTCTTTGACATAACTACCTGCCTGTAATGTGAGCAAAATCTCAACGCTATTGTAAACTGAGTTCCTTACAGCAGGCAAATAAAAAAGTGACATTTACCTTATTTTATACATCGATGTAATACTAAGCTATCTGTTGCTCAGAATTCATATTTACCTCAGCCGGCGGGCGTAAATATCCCAGTCATACCGGTTTGCATAGTAGGAACGAAGTTGGGTAATCATGTTGGGAAGAGAATCTGAATTCCAGGCAAGACCGTCCTTTTGAGTATGCAGACTGCCATAAATTCCCATGATTTTTTCCGTTTCAGGAAGGGCATCAAATTCGCGGATGAAATTCTGAACCATACACAATTCCCGGTATTCTTCCACGTTGTACAGATCCCTTTCATTGTAAAACTGCCATCCCTGGGTGTAGTTTTCGGCAAAAACCTGCCATTCATCGGAATCTCGAAGGTCAAGAGCATCAAGATATTCGATATAGGCATCACCAATCGACCAGTACTGATGACCGATATCAGTACCATGAAAGATGGTTTGGGGGCAGGTAGCCTTTATGGACCGGTAAAAATCAAGGAACGCCGGCACGTGGGATTGAGTTCCGTCAATGCAGTCGTAGAGAAAGTACAGATAGTCATCAGAATCTGACTGCATCCACAGGTTCAGATACTGAGCCATAAAATAGCTTACTTCAATAAACAGATGGCGGAATCCCTGTTCATGATAATACTGCTGCCACAGTTCCAGTTCCTGCTGCATGATGCGGGGATTCCCGTGAGATTCGCCGTACAGATAGATGCGGCTATCTGACTGCTGAGCCTGCAGCGGTACGGAGCGGCACGATGTACCTAAGAATGCGGTAAGGCTGATGGTACAGAGAAATGTGATGAATGAGATACGACAAAGGCGATGTTCTTTCATAATGCTGATAGTATAGCGCAAAAAATGCCGACCACCGGAGATCCGAAGCAACGCCGCAGATGCACCGCAGCCGGCCTCACGAAAGCCAGAAATGAACAGCCCGATTAAACCACTCCTCACACACCAGACCTTCTCCCAGCCCTACACCGTGATCAACACCCGGGTACTCCACAAACTCATGGCGGACACCGGCCCGCTCCAGAGCAGAGGCCATATTCCGGCTGTTATCCGGAGGAACTACTGAATCAGCCGACCCGCACCAGATGAATGTTGGCGGGTAGGATTCCGTCACCTGTTGCTCGGTGCTGGCACGGACAATGGCATCGTGAGAAGGGGCCGGCCCCAAAAGGTTATCCCGGGTGCCACCGTGGGTGTACGGTTCCATGGTAATGACCGGATATACCAGCACCAGTGCGCCTGGCTTTGGAAGACTATAGTGTGCATACCCAAGATGCACCGTACCGAATGTGCTGACCAGGTGGCCGCCGGCTGAACTTCCCCACACAGAATAACTGGACATATCAAGGTTAAGTTCATCTGCACGGGCTGCAATGTCGGCAACGGCGCGTGCCAGGTCATCCTGCGGGTTTGGCAGACGGGCACGACTCCGGCACCGGTAATACACCACAAATGCTGAAATACCCATGGCATTCAGTCTGCGGGCAAAAGGTACGCCTTCTACATAACTGCACACCATGGAATATCCACCACCGGGGCAGATGATGGCCACCGGATGTTTTTTACCGTCACGAATGGCAAAATCAACGATTTTATAGCGGTTAGCCACAAAGGGCCGTATTGAATCAAGAAATTTCTGCATAGTCGCCAGTATACACGACAATGAGGCTGACGGTGAGACTACGCCTGACATTACATAGTTTTACCGGCAGAACTCTCCACATTCTTCTAAAAGTAGAGCCCATTCTACGGAGCGAAGGTTGCGGGGTGACTGCGCCCACCCTACAATCTGAGGTAACTTCATGAAAACCACCACAGGAGGACGTATGGATCAGAGAAGAACCGGAGCATTTATTCAGGCTGCACGGAAAGAGATGGCCATGACCCAGCGGGATCTGGCAGAAAAACTGGGTGTTAGCGACAAAGCAGTATCCAAGTGGGAGACCGGCAACGGCATGCCGGATATTGCAGTAATTCCAAATCTTTGTGAACTGCTGGGAATTACCATGAATGAGCTGCTGGCCGGCGAAAAGATAGGGATTGGAGAAACAGAGCAGAAAGCAGAACAGAATATGATGTCCCTGCTGATGGAAAACCAGAAGGTTCGAAAACTGTCAGTACGACAGATTATACCGGGGATAGCGATGATAGGAATAAGCGTGATTTTTGCGGTACTGCTGTTCTTTGTAGGAAACGAAGCAGGCATCATGCGTTTTCTTGATGCGCCAACCTTCGCAATTATTGCGGTGTTCCTTGCGGGTTGCAGTATTCTGGTCAGCCGGAAGACCGCGGTAATTCCATTCCTACGGAAACTGGTTCTCCCTTTCAGCGGGGCACTTACGCTCTGTCAGATTATTCTGGTTCTGAACACAGCAGTGGACGCGGTGCATCTGAGAATGAATCTGGCCACAGCAGGATTAAGCCTGCTCTACGGTCTTATTATCTGGGTTGTACTGTTTCTCTGTGAAACTGTCGGTGAGGCGCACAGGCTCGAGGAGCGCAGGCGGCCTGCCGGCCGTTGAGCACGTCGGTGAGGCTGCGCCTCACCTTACGGAGTTTTGCCCTGCAAAACTCCACGGGAAGTGTAGCCGCAACGGCGCAGATACCCCGCTGGCATAACAAGCAGCGAGGTTGGATGCGGGAGCAGATGCAAGGCGCACAGGTTCGAAGAGCGCAGGCGGCCGGCCGAGCGTGTTAGCGCGGAAAAGCCCCCTGCTCCACAAAGAGAATCTGATCCGCCCCATACTCCCTGCGGCAACTCTCCCTCGCGCCGGTAACCGGAAAGCCGACATACATCAGGGCTTCTGCGGGATACAGGTCGCCGCTGTGTTCTTCGCGGTATACGGCGCCGGGTTTCAAACCTGCACACTTGATGTAGCAGGTATTCCGGTTGGCATGGGCTTCAAGGGTGACAAAGTTCAGGAGGAACCGTGATTTATCTTCTGCTACCATACTCCAGGCCACAACCGGACTGGTAAAGGGCGAGGTCAACCGGTAGTAGGTGCCGTCATGCAACAGCGACTGCAGATTCTTGAAGGTGGCCATCTGCTGCCGGACAAGATCCTGCTCTTCCGAAGTCAGTTTCCCGATGGAAAGTTCATAGCCAAAGGAACCGCTCATGGCAACAACACCGCGGGTATGAAGCGGAGTGCTGCGGCCGGTCTGGTGATTGGGACAAGCAGATACATGCGAGCCCATGGTGCTGACCGGATAGATAAAACTGGTGCCATACTGGATGCGGGTGCGGTCTACGGCATCGGTGTTGTCGCTGCACCAGATCTGCGGTGTGTAATAGAGCATGCCGGCATCAAAGCGGCCGCCACCACTACTGCAGCCCTCAATCATAATCTGGGGATAGCGCTTTTCAAGGCGGTCCAGAAAATCATACAGGCCACGGACATAGTTGTAGCACACCTGCCCCTGATTGGCGGCAGATGCGGAAAAGACATCGTTAATGGCGCGGTTAAAGTCCCACTTGATGTAGCGGATACCACGAGGTACGCCGTTATTACCGGCAAAAGCAGCCCCGCAGCCTTCGTTGACGGCATCAATGACAGCACACATCTGATTAAAGATGCATGCCCGCACTTCTTCACGGCTGAAATCCAGCACCAGCTGACTTCTTCCGCGGACAGGTTCACGACCGGGAAAACAGAATGCGTAATCCGGATGGGCACGGTACAGGTTACTGTCTTCGCTGATCATTTCAGGCTCAAACCAGATACCGAACTGCAGGCCGGCATCATTTACGGCGCCTACCATTTCAGCCATGGACATACCCAGTTTTGTTTCGTTGACAAACCAGTCGCCCAGACCTGATTCATCGTTATCGCGCTTACCAAACCAGCCATCATCAAGAACCAGCATTTCTATACCGCAGGCTGCGGCATCTTTTGCAAAATCTATGATTTTCTGACCGTTAAAGTCAAAATAGGCAGCTTCCCAGCTGTTTACCAGCACGGGCCGCCGTACATCGCGGAACGGTCCCCGGCACACATGACGGCGGATACAGCGGTGCATGTTGTGGGAGATACCGCTGAAACCGGCAGTACTGCAGCTCATGATGACTTCCGGTGCCCAGAAGGTTTCTCCGGGCTGCAAAGGCCAGGCAAAATTCTGAGTTCCCAGACCCATGGTCATACGGATGCCGTCAGTCTGGTCTTTTTCTACTTCTGCAGCCCAGTTACCGCTCCACATCAATGTCATGCTGTATGCAAGACCGGTATGTTCTGTTGTTTCATGGTCACAGAGAATCAGGCTGGGGTTATACTGCAGGCTGGATCCACCACGGCTGGAACCAACACTGAAAAGGCCATGCTGTACGGCTGAGCGCTGCATGTTCCGTTCCTGAGCCCAGCGGCCGTAGAAGGTTACGGCATCAAAGTTGCCGGATACAAAATCAACACAGGCAGACTGAACTTTTGTCAGTGTGACGGTGCGGCCGCTTCGGTTGGTAACAGCAACCGACCGGGTGATGATATCCAGGTGAGGGATGACGCCATAGAACAATGTTACTTCAATGCCGGAAACGCGGTCTTCCAGAAACACACGTAATGTCTGTGCTCCATCGCTTTCTTTTACCGCCACAGGATTGATGACATCATTTTCATCATCAATATATACCGCCGGAAGTCCGGGCAGCCCGTACTTTCCGCTCTGGATTTCGTAGCCCACATAGCGTAAATCGGTACCCCATGACGAATCTTCGTACCGCACGGCAAATGCTGGCGACCGGAAGTCCCCTACCCCCTGAAACCCGTATTCCATCGGGATGGTATCCAGCGAATACCGGCGGTTATTTCCTGCCTGCCGTGGATTTATCTGACAGGCCCGGTCCTGAGGAATAACGAGAAAATCTGCCTCACCGGAAATGCGCGGTCCGTAATAGATATGTTCAAGATAGCCGTAATCGCCGGCTTTGAATTGATAGGTTGTGTTGTCAGTATGAATAGTGAATATATTGTTCTGTTCGATAATCATAGTTCCAGTATACTCCCTGAATCAGCCGGCCGCATAGGTACTGTAATACCATGTTGATTTTCGGTACGATAGGAATATGAATTCAAAAGTTCGAACTGTCATTTCGTCCGTGGGACTGCTGCTGGTTACCGTTATCTGGGGTGTTGCCTTTGTTTTTGTGAAGAACGGCCTTGACCTGATTCCGCCCATCTGGATGGTTGCCCTCCGCTTTACCCTGGCAAGTATCTGTCTTTCGCTGGTGTTCTGGAAAAAACTTACCCACGTTACCCGTCATGAGCTGAAAAGCGGACTTATTATCGGTGTCTGGCTGTTTCTGGCCTATGTTACCCAGACCTACGGCTGCAAATATACCACTGCCGGAAAAAATGCCTTTCTTACCACCATTTATGTCATTCTGGTGCCCTTCATTAACTGGGTGCTGATTAAGAAAAAGCCTGATGGATTCACGGTGGTGGCCGCCATCCTTTCCATTACCGGTATCGGATTTCTTTCGCTGCAGGGCGACCTGAGCGTAAATATCGGTGATGTACTGACACTGGTATGCGGTTTCTGTTATGCCATGCAGATTGTGGACATTGCCCGCTATGCTGAAGACTGCGACCCCATAACTCTGGCTATTATCCAGATGATTCTGACGGCAGTGCTGTCCTGGATTTCTGCCCCGATTCTGGAAGGCGCATTCCCGGTTGCTGCGGTAACTGATTCCGGCGCCATTACGGGCATTCTGTATCTGGGTCTTGGCAGCACCATGCTGGCCTACCTGCTGCAGAACGTGTGCCAGAAATACGTGCCCGCCAGTACCGCCGCCATTCTTATGAGTTTTGAAAGCGTATTCGGTATGCTGGCAAGCGTCATCATGCTGGGAGAAACCTTGGGCGTGCGCGGCATTGCAGGCTGCGTGCTCATGTTCTGCGCCGTTATCTTAAGCGAAACAAAGCTGGAATTTCTGCGGAAGAAAAAGTAAGCAAGCCGCTAGCGAAGCAGTTTTTCAAGTTCGTCCAGTATCTGCAGGTCCGCCGGCAGCCACTGGACCGAGCGAAGGGTCTCTTCCGTAAGCCAGGCTGCGTCTTCGTGTTCCAGAAGTGTCAGCTCTCCTTCTATTATGGAACACAGGATGCAGTGCATGGTCAGGTGGAACGCCGGATAGTCGTACTCCACTACCCCCACACACTTTTCGGCGTGAACCACTGTATCAAGTTCTTCGCGGATTTCCCGTTCAATGCAGGCTTCCGGCGTTTCACCAGCTTCCAGTTTTCCGCCGGGAAACTCCCACCACCCCTTCCAGTCGCCGTACCCCCGCTGGGTTGCAAACAGCTCTTTCTTTTTAGTTTCAGGATTGGTGCGGACAATAATGGCGCCGCTGACGGTAATGTGTTTCATAAGACGGATTATAGCGCAAAGATCTATTTTCTGCTTTTCAGTTTTTTTTAAGTTATCAAATATAGATTTTACAGCATTCGTACTCTATACTGATATATAGAATAAAAAGTTTAGGAGTTTACTATGAACAGTCCGCTGCTCGCCCTTCTTGAGAAGGCTGATCTGGAGGGATTCTGGGCTCAGTGCCAGGATCAGGGCGTACATCCACTGGAAGTCCGCATGGACGGAATCAATATGTTTTCCGGAATAATTGTCTGCAATACTGATGCAGAAACGAAAATCAAACTGCTGCAGAAAGCTTTGGCCAAATACCCGGATACCCAGGTGATGCAGAAGCTGATTGATGAAAAGATGAGTGTTACTGATGATCCGCGGCAGCCCGCTCAACTGGTGCAGGCAATTCCGTTCATGGTAAGCCATCAGCGGCTTTCTGAATGTGAAGTGCTGCTGGAAGGCGTTACCCGCCTTGGCGTCTACATTCCGGATGACGTAAAGCACGACATGCAGTCAGTTCTTCTTGAACACTTCGGCTGCTCA
Organism: Treponemataceae bacterium; assembly: GCA_045597345.1. Lineage (GTDB taxonomy): Bacteria > Spirochaetota > Spirochaetia > Treponematales > Treponemataceae > Treponema_I. Next base: position 2,461 of record JAZLJW010000226.1, on the reverse strand, counting down.
AAACTCCGCATCGAACGGTTCTTTGAAGAACTGTAGAAGGAACTGTTATCAATGCCGGTGGGGAACTAACCGGCATAATTCCGCATGGCAAACACCTGAAAGCACTCAAAGTCTTTGGGGTTTGCGGTTACGATTTCCGTTACGCCGGACTCTGCATAGCAAGCTGCCATAGTTGTATCATTAACCCGATATCTCCCCAGATTATTCAACTTCATCCAGGTGACAAACCGTTTATATGAGTTATCATCCGGATACACCACCGTGACATTGGCCAGATCACACCATTCATCTACAATGTCCAGAGCCTGCTGCATAGTCATGGCATGTTCAAAACGACGGGAATCAGTGATGACATGGATAAACTCATTGAAGATATTGTAGTAAGCCATAACTTTTTTCTGACTGCCTAACGATCTTGCCATTCGCACCGCCTGGACATGACGAGGCGAATCAGTCCAATACAAATCAATGAGGAAACAGGCATCCAGTCCTATCACTGTTTTGCCTCAAGGGTCTCAGAAGAAAACAAGCTGCCGGCAAAGAAATCATCACGCCAGAAGTCATCCGTAAGAAAATCTTTTGATCCGGATTTAAGCACCACATTGCTGTTGAAATCCAAATCCGCCAGGCATTTCTTAGACTTGAACTCCGTCTGAGCATACTTTTCCATTGCATCACGAATAAGTTCAGCCGCCTTCCGGCCTTTTTTCTCAGCCTGCATCTGATACGTTTTATACAGCGGTTCAGAAACATACACTGTCAGCATTTTCATAATGTTATTATATGTATGTTATATATGTATGTCAATTTTTTGTGTTTCTTTAGACTGACTATCTGGAGATTTTGAAGTTGCCCAGTGCGGCAATCCACATAACATCTGCATTTTAACCGCGAGGGCTTGTCCATAGTTTCAACATTCAGAAAAAGAGCTGGCTGCTTACAAAAAACTTGTTTTATTGGAATTTCAAATCCTTCAATATTAAGAACGGTTTCTTTCTTTTTCATATTCCCTCCTAATTGCGGGATTTATTTGTACAGATGAAATCCAGTTTTGAGAGATATCGTATAAATGAATTTTTAATGTCTGGATGTATTTCGAATACTTTTTTAAATCGAACATACTTCAAAGAGTTTTGCCAACGATAAACAGCATCAATATTAGAAAAATGAACCTTTGAAAGATTAAAGCTACAATGTGAACTTTTATAGAAGAATCGTTCTAATTTTGGATTTTCAAAAGCTAATTGCTGAGTAATTCCATTCGGGATCATGTAAAAAAAATAATAACGTCTACTTTAAAAGAAAGAAGGACTCCATTTCTGAAGTCCTTCTTATATCACCATTTTTCTTCTGCTAATAGTTTTCCAGCTTCCGTAAGCATCCTTTCTGGATCAGGTGTGATACCTACACGTGGTAAATCCAATCTGTCGGCATCAATACAGCAATCTATTGTAGGATTCCCTGTAGGTTCCGTCTGTGAAGTATGAATTTTGCAGGCCCTGTAGAGCATTTCAAATTCCTCTTCGCTTAAATCGCTTAACAATGTACTTGAAATTTCAATCAATGCTTCGGCAGCACGTGGTCCATGGTCGTTGTCATATCCGTCCCAACGTCTCATATGGTCGTGAAGATAAGCGAACAAACGAACAACTCTTTTATTCACATCTTCTGTTTTTTCTGAGAGTCGAAGTCCATTACGCTCTACATTTTCCCAATGTGTGACGCCATGAACAACACCACCTTTAAATTGAGATAAAGCATAGTGGATAACATCATTTAATTTTATGTTACCCAAATAATCATCATCAAAATCAGTTTCCGTCACTCTGACTTTGTCCCCAATAATATTCTTTGTTATAAAGCATCATGATGATTCCAACATCACTCATGCTCTGAACTGCATGTTGTTTTCCAAGTGCGAGCTTGTAGGCCTCACTGGTGTACTGACTGCCTGCATCACTGTGCACAATAACTCCAAATTCCGGTTTTCGCAGTTCAAATGCTGCATCCAGTGCCGAAATGCAAAGTTCTTTTCTCATGTTTGTATCCATCGCAAGACTGACTATTTCACCTCCAAAGCAGTCAAAAATAGGTGCAATGTATAGTTTCCCATCCTTATTTCCTGTTTATCCATTTTCTTACAATCTGATTTTTACTCAATCATTAGTTTTACATTTTCAACAACGGAATTTATTTCATCAGCTGAGGCTTTTTCCATGAAACTACAATTTCGCTGAACAAAATCAAGATTTTTTACCTGATCACTTAAGATGCATCCATTTATTGAATGATTAGAAAGAATTACTTCAAAAGGGTAACCTTTTATATGGCTAGTAATTGGACAAAATAAAGCAAGTCCAGTTTTCTGGTTATATAATTTTTGTGAAATACAAATTGCCGGTCGGCGACCTTGCTGCTCATGTCCTGCTTGCGGACTAAATTCCAGCCAAACCAAATCGCC
>JAZLJW010000225.1:0-7303 GCA_045597345.1 Treponemataceae bacterium | reverse complement strand
ATATCTTTACTTTCGGGAGCGGTTGCTGTGTGGTATATATGTGTTTTGGGGGATTCACACTTAGATCAGGAAAGGCTGGGGGATGGTGTGCCAATTTTTAGGAAACAATCACACCAAAACATGGGTAATACCTGGGAAAGTGTGAAAAAAAGAGATAAAAAACAGCAGTAATTGCGGATATGGCGAAAATATTGCACACCACTGGCCAGTAAAATAGGGATGTGGTGAGAAAACAGAAAATGGGAAGTAAAAATGGCAAATCTGATAGTAGTATGTGGGCCTCAGGCAGTGGGCAAGATGACAGTGGCAGAAAACTTACGGGATAAGCTGAAGTACAACATGATGATGAACCACGACAGCATTGAAATATCAGACCGCATATTCGGGTTTGATACGCCAGCACAACGGGAGTTTAATGCCTCGTTCCGTGAAAAAGCCTTTGAGCTGGCGGTAAAGCATAATGTGGACCTGATTTTTACCTATGTGGCTGCCTTTGAAATGCCGGAAGAGATTGAGTATCTTCGTCAGCTTGAAGCTCAGTTTACTAAAGCCGGCGGAAACTTCTACTTTGTGGAACTGAGTGCCAGTCTTGATACCCGCCTTGCGCGAAACCTGACACCGCATCGGATGGAGCGGAAAGCCAGCAAACGTGATACCAAGTGGAGCGAAGCAAACCTGCTGCACGATACCGAAAACCACCGGCTGAATACGGCAGAAGGCGAAGTGTACTTTGAGCGTCACTTGAAAATTGACAATACCAATCTTACGCCTGAAGAAGTTGCTGACCGGGTTATCTGTGAATACGGTCTGACACCGAATCAGAAAGACGAAAAAGAGTATCGGTACGGCATCTGACGGCATTTTTGCATTTCTGGAATTTCATCCTATTATATGAGTATATATGCAGGCGAATTTCCAGGGAGGTATAGATGAAAGAAGTGCAAACCAGTTGGTGGAACGCTGTTGCCGCAACAAAAAATGCGCGGAAAACCCAGGAAGACACGGTACTGATTCTTAAAGGGTGGGGTATGCTGCCGGTATTGCCATTTCTTCGGCGGCAGCTGCAGATAACACCATACGTGGTTGGCATCATCTTTTACAACAGCAAAACAGTTCCAGTGCTTCCAAAGAGAGCCTTCAAAGACTGCAGGTATCTTAAGATCATTAATTTCAGTCAATCGTACATCGGAAAAGAAGCCTTTATGAACTGTACCTCCCTTATGTGGCTGAATCACAATATTCCGGTTCTTACGGACCCTCATTTTGATGATGACTGCATCGTCCCCGGAAAAATCCACATAAATATGCCCTATGGCTGTAAAAAAATCGGTAAGAATGCGTTTATGGGGTGTACTTCATGTACTGATGTAGACCTGAAGTATCATATCAAGACCATAGAACCCGGCACTTTTTTTGAAAGTGGGGTAACAAAGATTGATATGGGTTCTGCTCTTAAAAAGATCCGGAGAACTGCTTTTTTACACACACGCCTTACAGAAATCAACGTCGGTAAAAATGTCGTAATTGAAGATGAATCCCTGCCGGAAACCTGTGCCGTTATCCGTATTCGGGATTTAAGTGATACTTCCGTTGAAAATGAAAGACTTGTTTTACGTCCGGTACAGAAAATTGATGCGGGAACATATCTGCATCTGATGAAGGATACAGAGTATTTGAAATACTACGGGAATTTTTCTAATCCTGAAACCTTGTGGGGTATGAGAAAGAAACTTGGTAAGTATCACCGTGATTTTCAGATACTGAATACCGAACATCTTATGTTTACGGTTATTGATGCATCATCGGGGCAGAGGGTAGGTTTTGTCAGTGGGGCCTGTAACGAAGAAATGTCGGATATGCACATTGGCTGGGTAATCTGCAAAAATCAGCAGGGTAAAGGTTATGCGACGGATGCCGTACGTCTTTTGACCCGGTGGATTACAGAGTATCTTCCGGAGATATCCGGGATTAAAACGGTTATCCACCTTGAAAATAAGGCCAGCATGCGTGTGGCAGAAAAAATTGGAATGACAGTCTGCAGCGATGTGTATAAATCACGTGGAATGGATGCCGTTGCAATGAAGATGATATTTGCATAAATATTCAGGATTTCATATACTGTTTGGACTATGAGTAACGAACACGCTAATAACAGCAAGCTTTCACACTGGGCAGACCAGACTGCCGATAAAATCATCCGTGAGCGCGGCGACCTTGACGTATACACCTGCGCATCTGGTATTACTCCTTCGGGAACCGTTCATATCGGTAACTTCCGCGAAATCATTTCTGTAGACCTGGTTGTACGCGCTCTGCGTGACCGCGGCAAGAACGTTCGCTTTATCTATTCATGGGACGATTACGACGTATTCCGTAAAGTACCGAAAAACATGCCCAACCAGGACGTTCTGGAACAGCATCTGCGTTTCCCTATCACCATGGTTCCTGATACTACCGGCCGTGATTCTTCTTATGCACGCCATCACGAAGTAGATGTTGAAAGCCAGCTGCCAAAAGTTGGTATTCATCCTGAATTCCTGTATCAGAGTGAACGCTACCGGGCCAATATGTATACCGAAGGTATGCGCACTGCTCTGCAGAACCGCAACCGCTTAAAGGAAATCCTGAACCGGTACCGTGACCCTGCCCACAAAATGAGCGATGACGAGGAATACTGGCCAACTGCTGCATTCTGCTGCAAATGTAATAAAGACACCACCGAAATGGTTGAATACGATGGCGAATACCGTCTGACCTATAAATGTACCAGCTGTGGTCACGTTGAAAAGGCTGACCTGCGCTCCAGCAAGGAAATCAAGCTGGGTTGGCGTGTAGACTGGCCTATGCGCTGGCAGTACGAACACACCGTATTTGAACCGGCCGGAAAAGACCATCACTCACAGGGTGGTTCATTTGACACTGCCCGCCTTGTTGCTGATGAAATCTACAACTGGCAGGCTCCGGTATCGTTCCGCTATGATTTTATCGGAACCAAGGGTCTTCCGGGAAAAATGTCTTCTTCAAGCGGTCAGGTAATTTCTCTGCCGGACGTACTCAACGTATATCCACCGGAAATTACCCGTTACCTGTTTGCAGGAACCCGTCCGAACACTGAATTTGCCATCAGTTTTGATCTGGACGTTATCAAGATTTACGAAGACTACGACAAGACCGAACGTATTGCTTTCGGCGTAGAAAAAGCAAAGAACGAAGATACTTTTGCCAAGGAAAAACGCATTTACGAACTGTCTCAGGTTGAACCTGGTATGCCTGCTGTAATGCCGTATCAGGTAACCGGTGGTTTCCGCCATCTGTGTAACCTGCTGCAGATTAACAGTGGCGATATCGATGCTGTTATCAAGACCCTGGGCGACGTAAAACCTGAACAGGAAGAAAAGCTGAGAACCCGCTGTGCCTGTGCCTGGTACTGGATTACCCAGTGTGCTCCTGAAGAGTTCCGTTTTGCCCTGCAGGACCCGACTGGCGCAGACTGGAAGAAGGCTGATGTTCAGGGTGCTGAATTGGAAGCTGTACGCAAGATTTACACTGACGTTCTGCCGGTTATGGACACTCTGGAAGAAAAACCGCTGTCTCAGGCAATTTACGACTGTGCAACCAACAGCGGTATTGAAGCAAAAGCCCTGTTCACCGCCGTATATCACGTGCTGATTAACAAAGATCAGGGTCCGCGTCTGGCAAGCTTCTTTAAGGTAATTGGCCGCGAACGCCTGGAAAAAATTCTGAAAGCGTATATGTAAGCAGGGATGCTGAAACGAGTTCAGCATGACGGCCCTATGTGATGCGGAGACGAGTTCAGCATGACGGCCTTATGTGATGCTGAAACGAGTTCAGCATGACGATGTCAGGTCATATATGTCATCCCGAACTTGTTTCGGGATCTCAAAAAGCACTCCGTTCTGTGTGAGCGGGGTGCTTTTTTTATGCGTACTGCTGCGATTTCTGCCCGGTTACATATAAAAGTGCTGGGGACACAGGTGTTGTGGGCGGTTTATATGTAATTTTGGCGGTCATACGGCGGTGGCATACAGAGAAGGTGGCGGGCTGGTGGTGGTTTATATGTAATCTGTGGGCAGAAAAACGCCAGAAAGTTGTTTTTTTACATATAAGCGCGCGAAATATCCAGGGGGTTGAGTGTTTTATATGTAATCTGGCAGAAATCCGGGTTGAAGCAGCGCTTTAATGACGGGCGGGTACTGACACTATAGAATGAGAGTACATTTGGTCGGCTACAAGAGAAGCAACCGCTGCCGCAGAGGCATTTAAGGAGGTGGTACGGTATGGATTCCCGCGTTGCGTTGCTCAGCAGTTTTTATGGGCAGATTGATGAAGACGGACGGCTTAGCCGGAGTAGATGTGGACAGATGGAATTTGCCACCACCATGCATTACATCAAAAAGTATACGCCTGCCGATGCCCGCATTCTTGAAGTAGGAGCTGGCACAGGACGATATTCCATAGCACTGGCAAAAGAAGGTAGATCTGTAACTGCCGTTGATCTTGTGGAAAGTAACCTGAACATATTGAAGGAAAACGGCAAAGGACTTCCTTCGCTACAGGCTTTTCAGGGGGATGCAACTGACTTGAGCCGGTTTGCAGACGACTCATTTGATGTAACTCTTGTTTTGGGCCCCTTGTATCACCTATATGAAAAAGCTGATGTGCACAAGGCAATTGATGAGGCAATCCGGGTAACAAAGCCTGGTGGTATTGTTATGTGTGCCTTTCTTTCAGTGTATGCCATTATGTACGTAAATTATTACCGGGGAAACTGGAAAGAAGGATTGGCAGAGAACTTTACTCCTGATTTTGCTGTCCGGCATTTTGAAGAGCAGCTTTTTACCGGATACGATATTGTAGAATTTGAAAATCTGTTCCGTAACAAGAACGTGGAATGGATAACTACTGCCGCTACAGACGGCATTCTGGAAGCCATTGAAAAGCGTGAGGATTTTGTCATGTCAGATGAAGAATTTGCAGCATCGTTGGACTGGCATATCCATTTTGCAGAGAAACGCGAGCTGCTGGGAGCTTCCAGTCATCTGCTGCATATCTGCCGGGTAAAAACATGAAAAGTGATAAGGCACTGCCGTTGCCGCGGTGGCTTATAAGGACAACTCAATGAACAGCGCAATACGAAAACTTCCGGCACAGATAGCAGCCATTGTGGGCTCAGCTCCCTATACGCTCAACAGCGTAGGTATGTCAGGTTCTGAAGTCCGCATCTATGACGACTACGTGCTGAAAATCCAGCCCCAGAGTCATGAAACTGACAACGAGTATACTATGGTCACCTGGCTTAAAGGGGCGCTGCCGGTACCGCAGATTCCGGCATACTGCGTTGAGAACGGTATGGCCTATACCCTGATGACGAAGGCAAGGGGCACCATGCTTTGTGACGCGGCGTATCTGGCTCAACCGGAAAAGCTGATTCAGATGGTGGCAGACGGGCTCCGCACGTTGTGGGCCGTAGACGTATCCACCTGTCCCTGTGAAACCAGCCGGCTGACTCAGCGCCTGCACGCCCTGGACTATGTCGTAAGCCATCATCTGGTTGATATGGAAAATGCAGAGCCGGAAACTTTCGGCCCCGGCGGGTTTAAAAATCCGGAAGAACTGCTTCAGTGGCTGAAGGATAACCGGCCGGAAGAAGACATTGTGCTGACCCATGGCGATTGCTGCCTCCCTAACCTGTTTGCCACGGGAGATTCCATTACTTCATACATCGATCTTGGAAAAATGGGTCCGGCAGACCGCTGGCAGGATATTGCCATCGCTATCCGGAGCCTGCATCACAACCTGACCGGTTACTACACCGATGGTAAAGTGCTGTATGATTTCAAGCCGGAAATGCTCACCGACGCGCTGGGCATCCCTTTTGACCCGGAAAAATACCGCTATTACCTGCTGCTGGATGAACTTTTTTGAAACAACTTTGCCGCTGCCGCGGCGGCTTTACAGGAGTACTTGTTGATTGAAACGGAACGGCTGATTCTCCGGCCTTTTGCAGCGCGAAGCTCACTTTCATCAAAACATCTGGTTCCATCAGGATGCAACCGGGAACCCCATCGAGAAACATACTTATGTGTATGCACTGTCGAATGCATGAAAAAAGCCCCCAAAAATGCAATAAATCCATTTCCAGGGGGCTTTACGTTTGATGTCTGGTGTTATGCAGCCATCCAGCTACTGTACAGTTCACAGATGAGCGGCTGCGTCCTGAAGCGTTTTAACGCATCCTGATGCAGTTGTTGTGTACGTTGAGCTGAGATACCCAGCATTTTGCCGATGGTGGCAAAGGAATGACGGCCCTTGCCATCAAGATTGTAGTGTGCTGTGAAGATTTCAACCAATCGGTCGTCCTCTTTTGCAGCTTCTGCAATCGCAGAAAGCAATACTTCATGTAATTCCTGCCGTTCATAGTTTTCTGCCGGTGTACGGTTAACCTCGTCAGCAATGAATGCTCCAAACGTGCATAATTCATCATCCGTACTGCCGCTGCATGAGGCATCAAGCGACACGAGGTTGAACTGAACCTCATCTTTTCTGTTCTTGGGAACATATACCAGCGAACCATTATTCTGGATATCTGCACGGATACGTTCTGAAATCCAGTTTTTGGCATAACCAATAAACGGTACGTTGAAAGATGTATCGAACTTGTCGATAGCATAATTCAAGCCATCAAGACCATCGATAATCAAATCGTCCATTTCAAGGGACTGATTGAACCGGTGATGCTCAAATGCCTGTGCCTGATCAATAACGAACCGGAGGTTTGTTACCAACAGTTTTTCACGGGTCCGGGCATCGCCTCCCTGTGCCTTGATGACCAATTCCCGCTGTTCATCAGCTGACAGCATTGGATTACGCTCGATAAGAGCAGTGAAAGACGATGAGTAGTTTTTCATCACGTTTACCCCTTTAGCAGATTGATTAGACGCATCAACCTAAAGCGTTGCAAGTAAGGCAGATCTGTACGGTTTTCTCCCCGTACAGAATAAGTACGCTGCAAATGCCGGCAGAAGAAAGCATTCTGCTGAGACGGGCATAAGCTAATATGTAATGTAGTCACGTTTTGGAAAAACGACTAGGAAAAATGACAGAATTTTTACTTTTTTTTCTTTGGCATCAGGAAAAACAGCAGCAAACATACTACATAGGGTAATGCAAGAAGAATTGTAGGCGAAATGGTGGGAAGAAAAGTGAGTTGCGCCCAGTTATTGGCAAGATATTCAGTAATACTGAAAAGGAGCACGGCGCCCACGGTTCCCCATACTGTATC